>CAILKC010000104.1 GCA_903834675.1 uncultured Victivallales bacterium
CGCGGTGGAGGCCGAGCTTGAACGTCTGGCCGCCTCGCCGGCTCTGCGGGGCGTCCGGCACGTGGTGCAGGGCGAGCCTGACGACGAGTTCATCCTGCGACCCGATTTCAACCGCGGCATCGCGGCGCTGTGGCGCTTCGAGCTGGCCTATGACATCCTCATCTTTGAGCGCCATCTGCCCGCCACGCTGCGCTTTGTCGACCGCCACCCGCGGCAGCGCTTCATCGTCGATCACATCGCCAAACCGCGTTTGCGGGAGGGTCTTCTCGAACCGTGGGCAAGCCGCCTGCGCGAGCTGGCGCGCCGACCGAATGTCTGGTGCAAGCTGAGTGGCGTCGTCACCGAAGCGGATCCCCGCGCCTGGACTGTTGCCCAGTTGCGGCCGTACCTGCTGACCGTGCTGGAGGCCTTCGGCCCGGAACGGGTGCTGTTCGGCTCCGATTGGCCCGTCTGCCTGGTGGCGTGCCCCTACGGCCGCTGGCTCGAGATCGTGCGCTCGGCCCTCGGCGAGCTGAGTGCTGCCGAGCAGGCCGCGATCCTGGGTGGCAACGCCGAGCGTGCCTACCGTCTCACGCCGTCCTCTTGAACCTGCGGAGTCCGCACCATGATGACTGCCTTCACCATTACCGCGCCAGGCAAGAGCGAGTTTCGGGAGATTCCGGCGCCAGTGCCCACGGCTGAGGAGGTCCTGATCCGGGTCTGCCTGGTGGGCTGTTGCGGTTCGGACCTGAGCACGTTTCGCGGCCTGAACCCGCTGGTCTCCTACCCGCGCATCCCAGGGCACGAGATCAGCGGCATCATCGAGGCGGTCGGCGCTGAGGTGCCAAGCGCGTGGCAGCCGGGCCTGGCGGTGACGCTCTCGCCCTATACTCAGTGCGGCGAGTGCGCCGCCTGCCGGCAGCAGCGGCCCAACTGCTGTCGCCGTAACCAGACTCTCGGAGTGCAGCGCGACGGCGCCCTGACCGAGTTCATTGCGGTGCCGTGGCGCAAGCTGTTCTCGTCGCCGGCACTCGGCCTGCGGGAACTCGTGCTGGTGGAGCCCCTCACCGTGGGCGGGCATGCGGTGGCCCGTGGGCAGGTCGCCGTCGGCGATACGGTCTGCGTTCTGGGGTGTGGCGCGATCGGGCTTGGCGCCATCGCCGGGGCGGCGTTTCGCGGCGCGCGGGTGGTGGCGGTCGACATCGACGCCGCCAAGCTGGCCCTGGCGACGAAGGCCGGGGCGGCACACGCCCTGGACTCGGGCCGCTGCGATCTGCACACCGAACTCCAGGCCCTCACCGGGGGCGAAGGGCCCGACGTCGTCATCGAGGCCATCGGGCTACCGGCCACCTTCACTGCGGCGGTCGACGAGGTGTCGTTCGCTGGACGCGTGGTCTACATCGGCTATGCCAAGCACCCGGTCGAGTACCAGACCAAGGTCTTCGTGCAGAAGGAACTCGACATCCGCGGCTCGCGCAACGCCCTGTCGGCGGACTTCGAGACGGTGATCCGGCTGCTTGAAGCGCGGCGCTTTCCGCTGGCCGAGGTCGTCACCCGCGTCTATCCGTTCCGGGAGGCCGACCAGGCCCTCGCCGACTGGCATGCCGCCCCGGCCTCGTTCACCAAGATTCTGATCGAGTGCTGAGCTGCTCAAGACAGGAAGCTGAATTCGATGTGAGCGAGGTCCTGGCCGTGCCGGTGGGGCCGGTCCATGCGGACCTGGTAGGCGGAGATGGTGTAATCCCCGAGCATGTCCTCTTCGTCGAGAAGCAGGGCGGTCAGGCACTTGCCGTAGACTGCCCCGGTGTCGATGTCGATGGTGGCCAGCTCGTCCAGGGTGGCGTCGACATGAAAGCGCAGCCCATCGTGGCTATGCACGGCGACGCCGGTGCGCGCAAAGCCCAGGTAGGGCAGGCCTGAAGCGCAGTCGTAGCTTCCCGTATCCGGCTGAAAGCGGTCGAGCAGGACCGTCGGCGTGTGGCCATGCACCAGGATGTAGTCGCCGTAGCGGCCGGGGGAGGCGTCGCGGTTCCAGACGTGCAGGTCCTCAATCCAAATGTTACGATCACGCCGGAAGGTATGAAACTGGCTGTAGGTACGCAGCGCCAGTTGCTCATCGATGGCGAAGCCCGCATGCGTCGCGGTGTCGCTCGGGTCGTCTTCGCCTTGAAGCAGGCCGTGACAGAAGGCGAACTTCAGCGCCCGCCGGTCGTTGGCGAAGCGATCGCAGTGGGCATAGGCGAGCGTATCAAAGAAGCTCAGGTAGGGCTCGGGTATGCGGACGTCGTCCGGCGTGATGGAGGAGATGGCTTCCGCCGAATGCAGTCGGGCCAAGATGGCCGGGTCGTCGCACAGAGACGCCACCGTCTCCGCGCCGTCATTGAGCCGGAACCAGATGTTCCCGAAACGGCGATACAGCTCGTCCTTGCGGATGAATTGCTGCAGCAGGTCCTCGTGGTTCCCGGCCAGGAACACGCACTCGAAGTCGGTGCGCAGCGCGATCAGCGCGTCCAGGACTTGCCGAGACGAGGGGCCGTAGTCGATATAATCGCCCAGGAAGATGATCGTAGTTTGCGCCGCAGGCCGCTCGTGCTGGACCAGACGGACGCGGCGCAACAAGCGGTTTAACGGGTCAAACATGCCATGGATATCGCCGATGACCCAAAGTCGCTTGCCCGGCATCGTGGTACTCCCTGCCGTGTGTCTGAATTGCCCCACTGGAATCCGCCGATGCGCCCCACCAGGACACCACTATACCACCGCAAGCACGGTTTCGGTGGGGCTGAGCCCAGCTGGGGCGCAAGCCAGCTCCGTAGGGCCTTGCTGGTATGAGAAGCGCAGAAGTCCGGTATGTCCGGCACCAGCCGGGGATCCTGCTGAACCCTGAACCCTGAACCCCAGGACCTGAGAAGCTGCGAAAAAATGCCCGCCCCGCCGTCCGCAAGCCACTTTGCGTGGTTCATCCAGGCACGACTCCGACACCGATTCCGCCCCGCCCCCGCCCCCGATTTCTTCACGGCTTCTGAGCCCCGGCACCCGGCGTCTCTCGGCTGCTTACGCATAGCGCTGGTTGGCCCAGGTCTCCAGGACCTCGCCCAGGTCGTCGGCCAGCACCACGGTGCGGGCCAGATTGGCGACGATGCAGGCGTGACTCGGGACCAGTCGGACCCGTTGGCCGATGCGTAGTTGATTCGGCGCGTCGATCACCGCATGCTCCTCGTAGAGGCGCGAGATCACCTGTCGCTCCGGCTCGACGACCCAGCCGTAACCACCGGTGTCTGAGACGTTGCGGCCCCGGTCGCTGCCCAGCAGCTTACTGCCGACGTTGAGGATGGCGCGGTCGGGCTCCGGCCGGCTGATCACGGTCGCGATCACGGTCAGCGCGCAGTCCGCCAAGGTCGCCGTGCCGTTGGAAACCTGCATACCATCGTTGAATACGTAGTTGCCGGGCCGCACCTCGGTGATACCGTGGAAGTCGCTGGCCGTCTTGGCGGAGGGCGACGAACCGACGCTGACCGCGTCCACCGCGATGCCGTGCTGCCGCAGTGACTCGGCGTGGGCCGCCAGGGCGTGTACCGCCGCGGTGGACAGCCGCGCCAGGTCGGCCCGGTCCGCGGCGCCGTAAACATGCCCTTCATGCGTGAAGATGCCGGCAAACCGGAGGCCAGGCAGGGCCAGAATGTGCTGCGCCAGCGCCACCAGCCGCTCCGTCGTGCTGACGCCGCAGCGGTTGCCGCCCACGTCGACCTCGATTCGCGCCGCGAATTCGATGCCGGCCCGTACTGCCGCTGCCGAGACCGCGCTGGCGCCTTCCTCGCTGTCGACGGCGAGCGTCAGCGCGGCGGTCCGGCTGAGTTCGGCCAGTTCGCGCAGGTCGACGCCATCGGTGACTTCGCGCGCGATAAAGATGTCAACGAGCCCATAGCCTGCCGCCAACCCGGCTTCGCGCGGTGTGGCCACGGTCACTCCTGCCGCGCCGGCGCGGACTTGCCGTGCGGCGATGCCGGGCAGGTTATGGGTCTTGATGTGGGGCCGCAGGCGTACCCCATGACGGCGGCAGCGTTCGGCCATATCGAGGACGTTCCTCTCCAAGGCGCTGACGGAGACCACGACGCAGGGCGTTGGCAGTTCGGCGAGCATAGACATCGCTAGTTACCTCGTCAGGACCACACCGGCACGCCGGCCGGTATACTCGGCGTTCTCGACGACCACCTGGCCGTTGAGCACCACGACATCGACACCACGGAAGGGCTCCGATCGGAATGGGTCCGCCGCTGGACGGAGGCGACCGAGCTCGACCACCACGACGTCCGCCGCCTGTCCCGGAGCCAGAGTGCCGCGGCCCGGAAGCCGGAGCCTGCGCGCCGGGTTCGCGGTCAGTTTGCGGATCGCTGTCGGCAGCGGCAACAGCCCTTCCTGCAAGACGTAGCGACTCAGCATCTGCAAGAAGGCCGAGCGCAGGCGCGGATGAGGAGTTCCGCGACTGACCGGGATGCCATCGCTACCCAGCAGGCCCAGCGGGTGTGCCAGCGTCCGGCGCACGTCATCTTCGTCCATCTGGAAGAGGAAAATGCTGGTCCTGCCGCGGTCAGCCACGGCGAGGTCCAGGACGAAGTCGACGACGTTCTTGCCCTCGGCACGGGCGCCGTCCGCCAGGCTTTGGCCGAGGTGGCGTTGGCCTGCGGTCGAGGTGGCGCTGGCGACCACAATGCGGTCCGCGCCGACGGCGCCGAGCAGGCTGTCAGGGGTGGTCATCTGGAGCCGGAGGCGTTCACGCATGGCCGGGTCGAGAAGGCGTCGGCAGAGCGTCTCGAGGTCCGCGTCGAGCACCGCGGTCGGCAGAAGGGTGAGCAGGGTTGAGCAGCCGAACACAAACGGGTAGCAGTCGAAGCTGACATCGCGACCGCGCGCGGCGGCCGCCGCGAGCCGTTCCAAGACTGCCGCCACCTTGCCCCAGTTGCGCCGGCCAGAGGCCTTCAAGTGCGAAATCTGCAGCGCTACCGCGGTGGCTTCCTGAACCGCAAGCATCTCGGCAATGGAGGCTTCGAGCTGATCGCCTTCGTCGCGGAGGTGGCAAGAGAGCAGCCCGGCATGGGCGTGGGTGACCGCGGCGAGGGCCGTCAGTTCGGCGCTGTCCGCAAAGCAGGCGGGGGTGTACAACAGCCCAGTCGACATCCCGCTGGCGCCCCCAGCAAACTGCCGGCCCAGCAGCGCCTGCATCTCCGACAGAGCCGCCGGAGCGAGTTCGCGGGCGCAGCCATTGGCGCAAATCCGCAGCATGTTGTGCCCGACCAGGGACACCACGTTGGTGCCTGGACTGGCGACCCGACGGACGTACTCCGACGCATTGGCGCACAGGTGCTCAGCGGTCGCGTCATCAAACAATACCGAGACAAAATCGTGCGCTTCGGCCAGGTGTTCAGGGCAGACGGGGTAGAAGGAGAACCCGCAGTTGCCGATCACCTCAGTGGTCACGCCCTGGAGCAGTTTGAGGTGCGCGCCGCGAGCGCACAGCAGGTCCAGGTCCGAGTGGCTGTGCATGTCGATGAAGCCGGGACATACCAGGCAGCCATCGGCCTGAATCACTCGCCGCGCCGCAGCGGCGAGACCCGGGCCGATGGCGGCAATGGTGGCGCCGCGGATGGCCACATCGGTCACCTGCGGCGCCTCGTCCAGACCGCTGACCACTTGCCCGTTGGCAATGACCAGGTCGTGCTTCACCCGGCGCTGCCTGGATAGCGGAAGGCAATGACGTCAACTTCGATCTTGATGTCGAAGGGAAGCTTCCCGGCCTGGATGGTCGTGCGCGCCGGGAACACGGGTCCGAAGTACTCCTTGTAGAGCTCGTTTACCGCGGCGAAGTCGTCCATGTTCTTGAGGTAGAGCGTGACTTTCAGCGCCTGCTCCAGCGAGCTGCCGGCCGCGGCGAGGATGGTCTTGACGTTCTCCATGGCCAGCCGCATTTCAGCGAGCACGTCGCCGCTGACGATCTTGCCGGTGGCGGCATCGACCGGGCCCTGGCCGGAGACGAACACCAGGTCCCCAAAGGCCATGGCCGGCGAGTACGGCCCCTTGGTCGGCGGACCATTCTTGGGCCAGATAGCTTGCTTCTGCATCGTGTGGTCTTCCTTGTGCTTCGCCTGCCGCCGACTGCGAACCCCGCAACCGGCCCGGCCTGCGTTCCCCACAAGATAGCGGCGCAATCGTCCCCTGCGCAAGGCCGACGGTCAGCGCCCGGGGTGGTTTCCGGAAAACGCCATTGCCGGCTTCAGTGGGCGACCAGGCCCGCGCCAACGCCGACGGGGTTCTGCAAGAGCCTCTCTATTCTGATGCCCATGCTACTCAATCCAGCCTCGGCGTGTACATTCAATGAGGCTGCGTGGCCCTGAGAACTCGCACCCGACGGGTGGCCGGGGTCAGGTCGCGCCAGACCCACCGGTCGGCCCTGCAAAGGCGGCGAGAATGGGCGCCGCCGGTGGCCCGGGGGCGGAGAGCGCCTAGCGCCGTGGCTGCGGCCCGGTGACCCAGGCGCAGGCGCCTGAACTTGCGGGACGACGAGGAGACGCACATGGGTTCACTGCGGGATGTCGTGATGCAGCGGACGGCGGCGTTCGGCCTGGGGTTGAGCGTGCTAGCAAACGCCGGGGCGCAGGCGGTTGCGGTCTACGTCTCCCCGGGCGGGCAAGACGCTGCGCCGGGCACGGAATCGGCGCCCTTCGGAACGTTGGCGCGGGCCCGCGACGCGGTGCGCCAGATCAAGGCGAAGGGGACGCTGCCTGCTGGCGGCGTGCGCGTCATTCTGCGCGGTGGCACCTACCGTCTCGATGCCCCCCTGATCCTGACGCCCGAGGACTCGGGCACGGCAGAGGCGCCCGTCACCTGGGCGGCGTACCCGGGCGAGCGGCCGCTGCTGTCGGGCGGACGCGCCATCACGGGGCTGCAACGCCAGGCGGACGGCTCCTGGTCGACGACCCTTCCCGCGGCCCGGGACCACGGCTGGGTCTTCCGCCAGCTGTTTGTTGAGGGTCGGCGCTACATCCCCGCGCGCTCACCCAACGCCGGGCAGTACCTGACCGTCAGCGGCATTCCCCAGGCGGATGGGAAGGGCTTGGCGCGCGACCGCTTCGTCTTTGCGCGCGGCGATCTGCAGGCCTGGCCCGATCTCGCCGATGTCGAACTGCGGCTGTACTTCAGTTGGAATACAGGCACGTTTCCGCTGCAGTCCGTGGATCCGGCAACGCGCGTGGCGGTCCTGGGGGGGCCCGCGGTCTGGTCCATCCCCAAGGAGGGCATGCCCACCTGTCCGTACCTGGTGGAGAATCACCCCGGCGCCTGTGATGCGCCGGGCGAATGGCAGCTCGACCGGAAGAGTGGCTTCCTGCGCATTATCCCCTTTGGCGCTGAGGAGCTGGGTGCGGCCGAGGTGATCGCTCCGGTCAGCGAGCGCCTGATCGTGGCCGAGGGCGACCCGGCGGCAGGCCGCTATGTCGAGCACATCCGCTTCGAGGGCTTGTCGTTCCAGCACGCCGCCTGGCGGCTGCCGCCGACGGGTTACTCCACGCCGCAGGCTGAGAACACGCTGGGCGCGGCGCTCGAGTTCCACGGCGCGCGCCACTGCACAATCAGCCGCTGTGAGGTCGCGCACGTGGGCCGCTACGGGGTCTGGTTCGGCGCCGACTGCTCGGACAACACCATCGAACGCTCCCACCTCTATGATCTCGGCGCTGGCGGGGTTCGCCTTGGGACGACGGATACGGCCACCGCTTTCGAGCGCGTGGCGCACCACAACCGCATCGATAACTGCTTCATCCACGATGGCGGGCACATTCACCCGGGCTCGACCGGCATCTTCATGGGCTTTGGCCGCAACAACACCATTTCGCACAACGAGATCTCCGACCTGCGCTACACTGGCATCTCGCTGGGCTGGACCTGGGACAGCGTCCGTTCGGGAACGCGCGAGAACCTCGTCGAGTACAACCACGTGCATCACGTCATGCGTGTGCTTGAGGATGGCGGCGGCATCTACAGCCTCGGGCTCACGCCGGGTTCCGTGATCCGCAACAATCTGATCCACGATGTCGGGACGCCCCCGGACGCGATCGGCCATGGCATCTACCTCGATGGCGGCAGTGCCGGGGTGCTGTGCGAGAACAACATCTGCTACGACTGCGGCGACGGCGGCATCCGCGTCCAGCACGGTACTTCCAGTCTCACCGTCATGAACAACATCAGCGCCTTCTGCGGCTTTGGGCTGGGCATAGACTCAGAGCGTACGAACCTTTTTGAATACAACATCGTGGTCCTGGACGGCGAGGCGACGCCCTTCCGCTACGTCCCCGAATGGCAGAGCTACAACAAGATCATCGACTACAATCTCTACTGGCACGTGCAAGCGAAGCCTCTGCGCTTCCTTGATTTCACCTTTGCAGAGTGGCAGAAGAAGGAGGGCATCAAGGACATCTGGTACACCCCGCGGATGGATGCGCACTCGCGGGTGGCGGATCCGAAGTTTGTCGACCTGGCGAAACGTGATTTCCGCCTGCTGCCCGACTCGCCGGCTCTCGCCCTGGGCTTCCGGCCCATCGATATGAGCAGCGTCGGCCTGTACGGCGACGCGGAATGGACCGCACTGCCGCAGCAGCACCCGCCGCGTCCACTGTTGGCCACCGAGAGCACCCTCGGTCGGCAGTTGGTAGTCGATGACTTCGAGGAGTCGGCGCCAGGGCAGAAGCCAGCCTACGCGGCCCTGGTGGAGGCCCCCAAGGAGGGCGCCTACATCGAAATCAGCGCCGATCGCGCCTCCTCCGGCAAGCAGAGCCTGAAGTTTGTCGACTCCGCCGCGGCGTCGATCTACTACTACCCACACCTGTACTACAGCCCCAAGCTCGTTGGGAATCTGCGCCTCAGGGTCAGCTTCGACCTCTACCGCGAGCCCGGCGCCATGCTCTGGACTGAATGGCGTCACACGCCCGGCTACGCCAAGGTTGGCCCCTGCCTGTACATCGAGGCGGATGGTCGACTCCTGTTCCAGGACAAGCGGCCCTCCGACTGCATCCTCCCGGCCGGCCAATGGCTGCATGTCGAGATGGTGGACGGGCTCGGGGTGTTGGCTGATGGCCTGTGGAGCCTGAAGATCACGGGCGCTGACGGGGCGCTGCTGTTCGAGCAAGGGAATCTGCCCTGCGACCCCGAATTCAGCCGTGTGCTCTGGCTGGGTTTTGTCGCCCACGGCACCGCGCCAGCGTTGCTGTACCTGGACAACCTGGCGATGCGGGCGGACGAGTCACCCGGAAAGTAGGTCGCGACGCCGCTCGCGACATGGCTCGAAGAGAAACGACGCCACCGGCGCTCGCAGCGGCTCTGCCAGAGCTTCCGCCGCAGCGGCAGAGACCGCGAACCGCCGCGGGTCTTGCAGACGGCTGGTGCTGCAGGCGGTGAGCCGTCCCCCGTCCCGCGCCTCTGGCCGACCGCTCACCGGCGCCTGCGCGCCTGGGGAGCTTCGCCCTCCACAGTCCGCGGCGAACTTCACTTAGGTATTTGTGCCTCTTGCTCAGGGCCAGGCTTGAGCACGTGGAGCCTTGGGTAATGCGTCGGAACTTTCAGCGCAACTCGTGGCGATGAAAGTGGAGGGTTCCAGAGGCTGACGGCTTCGTGAATAATCCCGGCTAGGGCGTGGCGTAGAAGTCGGCGATGCCTTCGGCGAAGGCCTGGCCCCAGGTCAGGTACTGTTCCTGGGTGCATTCGCCTTCGCCGAAGATTTCGATGGAGTAGGCCAGGCGGGCGCCGGCCTCGAAACGCAGCCAGCCGCAGGCGAGCCGGTTCAGATCGCTGGTGATGCCGGTCACGGTCTCGACCCGTTTGCGCCATAGGTTCGTGCCGATCTTGCCGCTCAGGCGCGGCGAAATCGCCGCGATCAGCCGTTTCGCCTCGGCTTCGGTGCGCTCGTCCGTGATCTCCTTGCCGAAGGACATGAACTCGGTTCGGCGCTCTGGGATGCACCAGCCGTGGAAATCCATGGACAGTTCCACCGTGCGGCCCCGTGCGCCCAACTGGCGCACAAAGGTCTCGACGGCGGTGGTTTCCGCCGTGGTGCCCTGGCCCCACTGCCGGTTCAGGTTCCCGGCAGGGCAATAGAGGTTACCCTGAGCGATGCCGTCGGGGTCCATCATGGGCACGGCGTAGACCACGAAGCCGCGGCGCAGGGCAGCGGCGCGGGGATCGTCGGCGAGCAGGAAGCGACACAAGCCTTCCAGAGCCAGGGCGCCGCTGGTCTCGAGGTCATGCTGCAGCGTGGTGAACAGCAGAATCCGCTTGTCGGCCTCCGCTACGGCCGGATCGGTGAGGGTATAGAGTCGCAGGTCGCGGCCCTGCGCCGTCTTGCCAATGACGCTGGCCGCGAAGGCGGGGTTGGCACGCTGGGCCGCGATGAAGCGTGAGACCCGGTCGGGAGGGTAGGGGAAGAACGAGGCGATCCAGGCCGGCGAGGCCGTGAAGCGCTGCTTGAAGGTGAGCACGGTGCCATCCTCATTCCAGGAGGCGCCCGCGATGCCGCTCCAGGTGTCCTGGTCGTAACTCATGACCGGCAGTCGCGTGCCGTTGCCGCCGGTCTTGTCCCGACCGAAGGGTGCGGGGTTGATATGGAAGGTCACCTCACGGCCGGCACAGCCCTCGACGCGGAAGTGGAACCAGAGGAAGCTCGAGCGCGGTTTGTCTTCGGGAAAGGCGTAGGCGTAGAACTCATCCGGGCCCATCTCCTTGACCTTGCCGATCACGCCGTTTTCAAAGTCCGCCGTGAGCTTCACCTGTCCTGTGCCAGCCGCCGGAGCCAGGTCATACACCGCCGCTGCCGAGGGCTCGAAACCGCCATTTTTGAGCAGGTTCGGGGCTCCCGCGGCGGGGTCGCCGAAGAAGGCGTCGTCCCAGCAGATCTGGCCGGCCTTACGGAGGTACAGCAGCAGGCGGATGCGTACTGCTTTCTCCGGCACCTTGATCTCGCCGACGATCTCGGTCCAGTCCACGGCCAAGCCGAGGGTGGTGGAAACCAGTTCGCGGCGGCCCTTCTCTCCTGCCGCTGTGTAGGAGTCGATCAGGAGTTGTCCCTGCCCCGCGAAAGGCGTCCCGGTGCGGTACCACACGGCATAGCGGTAGGTCTTGCCGGGGGTCAACGCGGTCGCGCCGAAGAACTCCTGCACCAAGCAGGCGCGTGCCTCGGCCTGCATCGAGGGGCCGAAGAGCGTGGCGCACCCCGTGCCCCCGTGCGGCTGGGCCAGGTCGGTCGCGACGCGGTGCGTGCCTGGCGTCGGCATGGAGACGTCCCAACCAGCAACCGACGGGAGGCTCTGTGCCTTGGCGAGAAGCCCCGCCAACAGCGTGCTGACGAGCGCCAGATGAAGGAGTGAAGTCCGCATGCCGCCCTCCGCACGGCGCCGCCGTCGGCGCTGGCCCTGCCGCAAACGACGGATTGGCACCGCGAGCGCGGCTTGCCGTGCTGGTCCACTGCCAAGGCTTCTGTCCCCTCTCGGCGGTCCGGACGGCGGCCCCAAGCCCGTTACGGCAGAGTGCGCTGAAGCCCCCTCGGAGTGGGGCGCTTCTTCCCGGCGCGCCCTCAGCCCAGAGCCTCGTGGCGGACCAGATCGCGGACACGTACCGGCTGGCCGGTCTTCATCGACTGGTTGGCCGCGATGCCGGTGAGGATGGAGCGGGCGCCGTCAACGTAGCCCGCGGCGTGCCCGAGCGGGTCATCCTGCACCCCGACCAGGATATCGCGCAGCAGGCGGCCGTCGCCACCGCCATGACCGCTGAGATCGCCCTCGTCGAAGTCAATGACCATCGGCTTGCCCCAGAGCGGCTGGAAGATGATCATCGGCACCATGCCCTTCTTGTCCTGGCCGAGTTCGCGCATCCCGGGCATGGTGAAGTCCTCGGGTGTGCCGGCGTTGACGTGAGCGGTCTCGACCACGTTGAACTCGAGACGGCCCTTGGTGCCGTTGAAGCAGACGCGGTAGCCTTCCCAAGGGCAGAAGGCGTTCAGGGTGTAGGTCATCACGGCCTTATTGGTGTACTTGACCATGACGCTCATGGTGTCCTCGATCGAGATGCCATCGCCGAAGACGCTCTGGTCGCGGTAGTAGCCATCCTCTTTCTCGGCATCGAAGTAAAGGCCGGCCATCCGGGTATCGGTGTCGCGGACCTTGAGCGCGAAGGGGTCACGCGCGGCAATCGCGCTACCACGGGAGCGGTTGTAGAACTCGGTGACGCCGCGCACTTCGGCATTCTCGCGGCCGTAGAAGCGCAGGTCGCCCAGGGCGAAGACAAGCTGCGGCCCCGAGTCCAGCCACCAGTTGACCAGATCGAAGTGATGGGTGGCCTTGTGGACCATGAGGCCGCCGCTGTTACGCTTGTCGCGGTGCCAGCGCCGGAAGTAGTCCGCTCCGTGCGACGTGTCCAGCAGCCACTCGAAGTGTACGCTGATGATGTCACCGACCATGCCGCTGCGCAGGATCTCCTTGATCTTCGTGTTGCGGGGCGAGTAGCGGTAGTTGAAGGTGACCGTGAGGTGCTTGCCGGTACGCTGCACCGTATCGACGATCTGCTGGCACTTCTCGGCGTCGACGGTCATGGGCTTCTCGCTGATGGCGTCGCAGCCCAGTTCCATGGCCCGGCAGATGTAGCGGTGGTGGGTGCGGTCGACGCTGGTCACGATCACCGTGTCAGGTTTCTGCTCGGCGATCATGCGGTCGAACTCGTGGGCCTTGTAGGTCGGCAGGCCAGCCTTGCCGTAGTGCTCCTTGATGAGGTCGTTGTTATGGTCCAGGCGATGCTGGTTCACATCGCAGAAAGCCGTCAGTTCGCCGTATTCGCTGAACTCTTTCATCAGAGCCGCGGTGTACATCCACGAGCGCCCGCCGGTGCCCACGAGCACATAGCGTTTACGGCTTTGCCGTTTCTTCATGGGTCCATTCCCTTCTGCGTTCCTGGGCCTGGCCTGGTCCAGCCTGACAACCCACTCGGTCAGTGGCTTTCCGACTGCGGCGCCAGGCAGGTACGAAAGCCAACCGTTGCGTTCGCCTGGCCCGGTCCGTAGCCGAAACGGTAGGCCGACCGTACCCCCCCGGCGTCGTCGATCCAGCTACCCCCACGACGCACGCGGGAGGAGGTCGCCTGCGTGTTCTCGGGATCGGCGTTTGGCGACCGACCGTAGTAGTCTGCGTCATACCAGCCCAGGCACCACTCCCAGACATTGCCGCTCATGTCATACAGCCCTAGCTCGTTCGGCTGCTTCTGACCGACGGGATGCGTGCAGTTGCCGCTGTTGGCATCGTGCCACGCTACCTCCGTGGCGCTGTTGGAGCCACTGTAGGTGAAGCCGCGGCTCTCGCTGCCGCCTCGGGCCGCGTATTCCCACTCCGCCTCGGTCGGCAAGCGGTACTCGTGGCCGGCCGGCAGACGCCCGGCCACCCGCTCACGCACGGTCAACTTCTCGCAGAATGCCACGGCATCGTCCCAGGAAACGGTTTCGACGGGGTGCCGTGCGTCTTTAAAAGTACTGGGGTCCGTTCCCGCGCCCGAAGCGGACTCCGCCCCACCCAGCATGACCGCCTTGTACTCCGCCTGCGTCACCGCCACCGTCCCCATCCAGAACCCGTGCGAGAGCTGCACCTCATGCACCGGCTTCTCGTCCGCTTCCCCTTCGTTTGAGCCCATCTGGAAGCTGCCCGGAGCGACATAGGCCAACTTGAGACGAACGCCAGGCACGGTCCAAGCCCGGCCTGCCGCCGGACCCGGTGCCGACGCTTTCCCCTTACCCGTGTCCTGCGCCGTGTCCGGCGCCAGAGTCTGAAGGGTCTTCGCCCGCATAGCCTTCTCCTTCGCTTCAGGCCGTTACATCTCGAGACGTTGGCGGATCTCGTCAAGCTGCGCCCTCATGCGGGCGGGAAGACGGTCGCCGAACTGGGCGAAGTGCTCCTCGACGTCCGGTATTTCGGCCTTGAAGGCCGCGACGTCGACGCGCAGCAGTTCCTGCAGGTCCTCGGCGCTGACCTTAAGACCGACCACATCGAGGTCAGCGGGCCGAGGCATCATGCCGATCGGGGTATCGATGGCGCCGGCGGTCCCGTCCAGGCGCTCGCACATCCACTTCAGCACGCGGCTGTTCTCTCCGAAGCCAGGCCATAGCCACTTACCCTGCGGGCTCTTGCGGAACCAGTTGACGTAGAAGATCTGAGGGGCCTTGGCTCCGAGCGCATCGCCCATCTTGAACCAGTGGGCGAAGTAGTCCGCCATGTTGTAGCCGCAGAAGGGCAGCATGGCGAACGGGTCACGGCGCAGTTTGGACTTGACGTCAAGGGCCGCCGCGGTGGGCTCTGAGGCGGCCGTGGCGCCCATGTAGACGCCGTGGTCCCAGGAACGGGCCTGATGGACCAGGGGCATGACGGCGGTGCGGCGACCGCCGAAAACTAGGATGTCAATCGGCACGCCAGCGGGGTCTTCCCAGGCCGGGCAGATGACCGGACACTGGCGGGCCGGGGCGGTGAAACGGGCGTTCGGATGCGCCCCCTTCGCCGGCTTGCCCTCGGCATCCGTCAGGTCAGGCGTCCACTCCTTGCCCTTCCAGTCGATGCCGTGCGCGCACGGCTGGTCCATGTCTTCCCACCAGACATCCTTGTCGTCGGTCAGGACGCAGTTGGTGAAGATCGTATTCTTCTTGATGGTTGCCATGGCCATCGGATTGGACTTGAAGCTAGTGCCGGGCGCCACGCCAAAGAAGCCGGCTTCGGGGTTGATCGCCCGCAGGCGGCCGTCGGGACCAACCTTCATCCAGGCAATGTCATCGCCGACACATTCGCATTTCCAGCCCGGGATGGTGGGTTGCAGCATGGCCAGGTTGGTCTTGCCGCAAGCCGAGGGAAAGGCGGCGGCAAGGTGGTAGACCTTACCCTCAGGATTGGTCAGGCGCAGGATGAGCATATGCTCTGCCATCCAGCCTTCGCGGCGCGCCATGGACGAGGCGATGCGCAGGGCCAGGCACTTCTTGCCCAGCAGCGCGTTGCCGCCATAGCCCGAACCATAGGACCAGATGAGGTTCTCTTCGGGGAAATGCGAGATGTACTTCTGTTCGATGGGAGCGCAGGGCCAGGCGCTGTCCTTCTGGCCAGGTTTGAGCGGCGCGCCGACGGAGTGCAGGCAAGGGATGAACTCGCCCTCGGCGCCGAGGACCTTGATCACCTGGTCGCCGACCCGGGTCATGATGTGCATGTTACAGACGACGTAGGCCGAGTCGGTGATCTCGACGCCGATCTTGGCGATGGGCGAACCAATGGGTCCCATGGAGAAAGGGATGACATACAGCCGACGACCCCGCATGCAGCCATCATACAGCGCCGTCATCGTCCGCTTCAGCCCGACCGGGTCGACCCAGTTGTTGGTCGGACCGGCCTCGGCTTGGGTGCAGGAAGCGATGTAGGTGCGGTTCTCGACCCGGGCCACATCGGAGGGATCGGAACGGAAGGAAACGCAGCCGGGACGCTTCACCGGGTTCAGCGGAACGCCCATTCCGGCGGCGACCATCTCGGCCATCAAGCGGTCATACTCGACCCGCGAGCCGTCGCACCAGCAGACTTCGTCCGGCTTGCAGAGAGCCTCGACTTCCGCCACCCACTTCAGCAACTTGCGGTTCTTCGTCACGATCGCCATCGAGTATCCTCCGTGCTTAATCCTCAGGGGTATGACGCGGAAACAGGCGGTCTCACAGGGCCTTGCCGGTCAGGGCTTGGTAGGCATCCAGGTACTTGCGCCGGGTCTTCTCCACGACGTCAGCCGGCAACACCGGCGTCGGCGGTTGGTGGTTGAAACCGATGGCGTCGAGGTAGTCCCGCACAAATTGCTTGTCCAGGCTGGGCGGATTGCTGCCGGTGGCATAGGATTCGGCCGGCCAGAAACGGCTGGAGTCCGGGGTGAGAACCTCGTCGATGAGGATCATCCGGCCGTTCGGGTCCAGGCCGAACTCGAACTTGGTGTCGGCGATGATGATACCACGGGTCGCGGCGCAGTCGCGGGCCTCGGAATAGAGCCGCAAGGTGTTGCCGCGCAAGGCTGCCGCGGTACGCGGATCGGTCATGCGAATGACTTCCTCGTAGGTGATGTTCTCGTCATGCTCGCCCTGCTCGGCTTTGTAGGACGGGGTGAAGATGGCCTCGTCGAGCTTGTCGGCCTGAACGTAGCCGGGGCGCAGCGGCATGCCGCAGACCATGCCGTTCTTCTGGTATTCCTTCCAGCCGGAGCCTACCAGGTAGCCGCGGGCGATGCACTCCACCGCGAGGGTGCGCGCTTTCTGCACCAGCATCGAGCGGCCGACCAGGTCAGCAGCTACGCCCTGGGCCGCGGAAGGGTAGTCGCGCACGTCCATGCTGATGACGTGATTGGGCATCCAGGTGAAGAGCTCAAACCAGAACCGCGAAATCCCGGTCAACACGCGCCCCTTGTCTGGAATCCCGTTGGGCATGACGCAATCGAAGGCACTGATACGGTCGGTGGCGACCAACAGCAGCGCCTCGCCCAGGTCGTAGATGTCACGAACTTTGCCGCGCCGGGGCGGCGGCAGACCGGGGATGGAACTCTCGATGAGCGCGTGGTTCAGGTCGTACTTCATGGCCGCTCGCTCCTTGCCTGGTGAATGGAATCCATAAGTTAGCCTAACCCCACCTCGCTGCAATCTCACGTATCGCTTTCTGGCTGGAGGTGCGCGGCCTCTGGTTTTCGGCGCGGGCGCGCCTAGAGTACGATTGGCCATGGAAGACCACCCACACAGCGCCGAAGCTCGGCCTCCGACCCGCTTGCCGCCTTGGCTGCGGCGGCGCTTTGATGGCGGCCGGGCGCGCCAGGACGTCCGTCGGCTGCTCCGCGAACTGCGCCTGCACACGGTCTGCGAGAGTGCCCGTTGCCCGAACCTGTGCGAGTGCTGGAAGCAGCAGGCGGCGACTTTCATGCTCCTCGGTGACGTTTGCACTCGGAATTGTCGTTTCTGTGCGGTTACACATGGCACTCCTGCGCCGCCCGTGCCGGACGAGGCGGAGCGGGTGGTGGAAGCGGTACGGCGGTTGGGGCTGCGCTTTGCGGTGCTGACCTGCGTGACCCGCGATGATCTGGCGGACGGCGGGGCCGGCCATATCGCCGCCGTCGTGCGGGCCCTGCGTAGCGGCTGCTCCGAGATCGGCGTGGAAGTCCTGGTTTCCGACTTCGGCGGTCGCCTCGAGAGCGTCGATACGGTGCTGGCTGCTGCCCCCGATGTCTTCAACCACAATCTCGAGACCACGGCCGCGCTGACGCCCCAGGTCCGCAACCTTGCCGACTATCAGCGCAGCCTGGCGGTGCTGGCCCACGCGACTGCCACGGCCAGCCGCCGGGGTGGCCGACCCCGCATCAAGTCCGGGCTGATGCTGGGCTTGGGGGAGGACGCGGCGGACCTGCGGGCGACTTTGGGGGATCTGCGCCGTAGCGGGGTGACGATCCTGACCCTCGGACAGTATCTGCCGCCCTCCGACAGGCATTGGCCATTGGCCCGCTACGTGACGCCGGAGGAGTTCAAGGAGTGGGAGCACATCGCTGGGACGGAATTTGGCTTTGAACGGGTGGTCAGCGGCCCGCTGGTACGCAGTTCCTACCTCGCCGAACAGGCCGCCGGCTCTCAGAAGGCGTGAAAGAATGCGGGTCGAGGGTCGAGGGCGCTTTCTTCGCAGCTGCTCATGGGCGCCAGGACTGCGCCGCCTCGATCATCGCCCAGAGGTTCTCCTCCGGGGTCTCCTTGCCGACCTGGTCACCAGTTCCCACAATGACTCGAGGACTACCCGCGAAAGCCTGCAAGATCTCGGCCACTTCCCGGCGGGCGTCGGTGGGCCCGCCGCGGATTAGCGTCTCGACCGTATGCACGTTGCCGTTCATCGTGGTGCGGCCGCTCAGGGCCGAGGCCACCTGCCGCAGCCCGGCGGCTCCGTCAACGTCGCCGCCCGGCGCTCGCTCGAACGGGCAGACACAGTCGATGCCGAGCTCCGCAAAGTCGGCCACCGTCTCGAGGCAGCGTCCGTGGAAGTGGACATGGAGCAGGCGCCCGTGACGGTGTACTTCCTCGGCGACGGCCCGGATGACCGGTTTGTCCCACTGCCGCCACAGGGTTGGCCCCAGCAGCGAGTTGCAGCTCCAACTGCAGCCGATGCAGAAACTCTCCAAGGGCGTGCGTTCACACAGCACCCGCGCTAGCCGCACCAGGCGGTCGATGTAGCGCGCCTGGATTGCCTCCAGCCGGGGCCGCAATTCGGGTTCGTACAGGTCCATAATGCCGGCCTCGAATCCGCCACCACGGGCGCCGGCCCAGAAATCGAAGAAGGGGACCCCCAGCCAAGCCTCGAGCAGGTAGGTCTCGCCGACCTCCTCCCAGGCCTTGATCAGCGCGGCGACATTCGTATCCTCGGGCTCACCGCCAAAGGCGAGGCATTCCCAGGCAGGCAGATCGCGGGCGAGGTCCTTGAGGGGCCTTTCCGTACTCCAGCTCGGCTCGTCACGACTGAAGCGCGCCGCGCTGGTCAGGTCGCCCCGCGGGGTCCGCAGAGCAGTGCGGATCTCGAGGGTGTCGGCGTCCACCCAGTGTTCGCTGGACCGGGCGCTGACCTGCGGGTTCGGCGGCCCGGCAAAGGCCACGCCCCAGCCTTCGCAACCGAAATGGGAAAAAGCGTGTTTGAGGGCCGCGTGGAAAGGGACCTCGCGCTGGAAGCGGATCATGTCCACCCCCAGCATTCTGGCCGGATAGTAGTACCACAGCTCCGGCGCCACCGGCGGGCGGTCTACCGGCAGGCCGCGATACGCCCGTAGCAGGCGCTGCTTGGGGGTCAAGAGCGGCATTGGCATGAAGGTGTTCCCGAGAACGACGGCCCGGCGGGTACCTTCCGCCGACAGCGTCCAACTTCCTGAACGACACTACCCCACGGCAGGCTGCTGAGAGTGCCCGGTGCAGCCCTCGATGCCAGCGTTGCCGTAGCGGAGGCCGCGCTTGACTATTGCGGCCCACGGATCATGGTTTGCCCAAATCTTCCCCCGCACCATCTGCCTGCAGGTGAGAGCGGAGATGCCAGATCCCATGTCGATCCAGGAGACGGCCCATGGACCTTGACCGCATCTCGGCGTGCAGTTACGCGGTGCGTGAGAAAGACGCAGAGTACACCTTCAAACTTATCACCACCGCTGGTTTCAGCAAGATCGACCTCTGGGGCGGCCCGCCGAACTACTCCAATAACCCCGCCGAATGCGACCTCCTGGCCCTGAAGGAGAAAGCGGCGCGCTATCGCGCCACCATCGCCAACCTCGGGACGTACGCCGGTCGCCGCCTACTGGAGGATGGCGAAAACGCGGAATGGACCGAGATGACCCGCGCCATCGACAACGCGGTGACCCTGGGCTCCAGCTCGATCCGCGTCTGCCCCGGCCGTGGCGAGGACGTCGGCATGATTCCTAGCCTCATTCCCTTCTTCCGCCGCGCGGCGGAGTACGCGGCGGCTAGGGGCGTCTATCTTGGCATGGAAAACCACATGGGCAGCATCGCCGCCAACCCCGACGCCGTGATGACGCTGGTCCGCGCTGTCGGCTCGCGGCACTTCGGCATCCTGTTTGAGCCCGCCAATCTGGTCCACTGCGGCGTCGACTACTACTCCGCCTACGCCACCTTTAAAGGCTGGATCGTACACGTGCATGTGAAGGACTGCCACCTGAACGCAGGACAGTACGAGCGCTGCATGCTGGGCGAGGGCATGATTGATTACGCCTGGCTTGTGGGTACCCTTGAGGCCGACGGCTACCGGGGCGACTATGCGCTCGAATACGAGATCGAGAAAGTGGTCCCGATCGAGACCGGCCTACCCCGCTGGCTGCAGTACTTCCGGACGCTCAAACTGTCAACTAAGCCAGCGACTCGGCAACCGCACCCCATCCCGGCAGCGAAGCCGAAACCCACCCACTAGGGGGAAGGCGCTTGCCTCAGCTCGTGCCGGAATGGCCCGCCCCGCGCAGGCGCTCCATGTGCTCTTTCCACTCCACCGGTAGCAGGTACTTCTTCTGGCTGTTGCACGCCTTGCAACAAGGCACCACGTTCGCCTTCGTGCTACGCCCCCCCCGGACGATGGGAACAATGTGCTCCATGGTCAGCGCCTGTGGCTGTACACGTTGACCGCAGTAGTGGCACTGGCCTCGCCCAAGTTGGTTCTTCCACCAGGAGGACTGGCGCAGGTCACGGGCACGCGCCTTCTCCCGCCTGACGTGTTCTGGGTCGGCCCCCTCGAAGTACTGCTCTTGCAGATCCGCCGCCATGCCGTCGTCCCTCACCCGTGCAACCTCTGCTGGAAGGCCCACGGAGCCGCCGTTCCAGCCGCCCTGCGGTCCGCTACCGCAGACCCCCAGACGCCGCTGAAGACACCATAGCAACCCCCGCCGCCTGCCGCCATCTGGTCGTCCAGACACAATCCGCGGGCTGCCGCCGCACTTCCTCGCGTTGCCCCGCCCATGCCCGCGCCCCCAGCCAGGACCTGGTCGAGCCACCGTCCACGAAACCCGGGAACTCGCTCCACCATAGCCTCGTTGCAGTCGTCACTACCCCTGAAAAAAGAGGCTCGTCAACATTGGACATCCTCGGTTGTCCGGCAATATTATAGACCTCACGTGAGTGGCGCGGTAGCCAAGTGGTAAGGCGAAGGTCTGCAAAACCTTTATCCACCGGTTCGAATCCGGTCCGCGCCTCCAAGGGCCTTTCCGATAGGGGTCCAGCAAGGACCTTAGGTTCACAGGTTTACGGTTGGTGGTCGCGCGCATTGAGGTCCCCTACCGAGACGCTCGTCACGAGGGGTAAAGCGGCGGTAATGGGTGCGGTTGCCCCAGTAGGTATGTGTGGCAGGCATGGCCAGGTTGAAAGCGACAATCGCGGAGTCCTCAGGGGAGCTTGAGGTCGTCGGCAAGAAGGTGCAAAAGCGCCTGGCCAAGGCGGCCGCCAAGGCCGCCAAGACGGCGGAGACGATCCAGTCCCGCTCCCCGGTCCAGGTTGTCGTGCCGCAGACCGATGACACCATGAGTCGCTGCGCCTTACTCTGTCAGGAACAACGCTGGCGCGAAGCAGCGTTGCTCTGCCGCAGCATGAGCCAGAAAGCGCTCGAAGAAGGCAAACCAGAACTGGCCGCCAGTCTCCAGGGCGCCTTGCGCAAGATCGAGTATTCGCTGCGCCGACAGATGGCCGCGGCGTTTGTTGTGACCGTCCGCGAGTGGCTGAACAAGGAGTATCTCCTGGATGTTGGTGAATGAAAGCAAACTCCAGGGCGTGAGCACCAAGGATCTCTTCAGCCGTATGCTGAGCGAGGTCCCTTGGGCGAGCCTTAAGACGTTTGTCCAGGCCAATGCGCAAGTGCTCAAATTGGCCACCATTGGCGGCCATCGACTCGACCCCAAACACCGGGACCGGATCGATAAGCTTGTTCTGCGCGAAGCGGAGAAGGTCGACTTCGCTCAGACCATGACTACCGGGGTCTTTGCGGTCTGGTATCCGGTCCACGAGGATCTCCACAAGAAAATCGAAGACTACTTCCATGGCGACGACTACAAGCTGTATCGCCAGGAGAATGGTTTGACCGAGGACGACTACGTTCTGTCCGAGGCTAAGTTCGACGAGTTCTTCAGCATCGACCACCAGCAAGAGTGGCGTATCCTCCTCTGTTTCAGCCCCCTCAAGTTCTCCGACGCGCAGGCCGATAAAATACTGGACAACAGCCAGGGCAACAGCGGACTCCTCGCTCGCATCAAGGAACTCGAAGAAAAGGTGGCGAGTCTGGAGAAGCGGGACCAGCAACTGGTGGGCGAAGCGGAGCGCTTGCGCGAAAGCCAGCAACAAGCCCAGGCCGAGACGCAGGAATCCCGTAAGGGCCTGCGCCAGGGCCGCGCCGAGGTCGAAGCCTTGACCGTGCGACTCGATCGGGCGCAGGCAGAGAGCCGCAAACTCAAGGAACAGCTCGATAGCACGCTCGCCGGACAAGAGGCGTACCAGAAAGACTTGCGCCAGAAGCTGGCATCTGAAACCATCCGCATGCAGAAAGATGTCGAGCGCCTGCAGAAAGACCTCGCGGCGTGGCAGTCAAAATACGAAGAACAGCGCCTGCAGAACAAGGAATTGGAAGCCGCGACGCAAGCGGCGCGGCGCGAGGCTAGCCACCACCAGGTCAACGCGGCCCAGTCCGCCGCTAGCGCCCTGCATCTGTCCAACTTTGCCGACCTTATCCTGCAGCGCATCGACTGGCCCAGGGTTGGGGCATCGATGAAGCTTACGCCGCGAATGCGCCTGCAGTTCAACAGCTTGATCCGCAAACTTAGCTACGAGAATGACCGTTCGTTGACCGTGGAAGGGACTCTTGCTGAATTCTGGGAATCGCTCCTGAATCCTGAGCGTGACCTGATCAAGAACATCGCCCAGAGCAACTCCCTGGAGGTCATGGGCGGTGATATGCAGGGCTACTGGATGGGTCTTACCGATGCGTTCGGCGATGTCCAGATCAGCCTCGAAGCCCGTAGCGTTATCCTCAAGATGCTGCACGAGATCTTCTATCAGGTCATCGAAATGGAAGACCTCAAGGAAGCTGTCATCCCACAGCCCAAGGAAAAGCGCTGAGCGCCATTCCGGCAGGGAGGTGAACTCCCAGGTGCTCCTTTACGGTAAAGTTACCGGTGTGTTGCGTTTCTGCTGGTGCAGGCTTGAAAGACACCCGACCGGCGGTACTGTACGCAGTGTTTGATTCCGAGGGCGATTAGCTCAGTTGGTTAGAGCGCTTGCTCGACACGCAAGAGGTCGCAGATTCGAGTTCTGCATCGCCCACCAGTTTTCGAGGCTCGCAAAGCTAGAAGTAGCCTGCGAGCCTTTTACTTTCTGGCATATCCCGGTACGCACGGACGCACGATTTGACACCTACACCAGCACCTACAAGCATTGTGAGGCCCCGTATCGGCCATCCGACAGGCACTTGGTGGTTTTAGGTAACAACTACAAAACACCCGCGGCCGGTCCTCGCCCTCTGGTATTCCGCGACCTATTTCTCAGCCAGCCAGAGCTGATAGCGCTCGAGCTTCCGCTGCTCTAACTGCTCGCGGGTCAGGGTCCAGTCCAAGGCGTCCCAAGTGCGGATGTCGCCGTTTATGGAGGCGCTTATGATGCGCTTGCCGTCTGGAAAGAACTCCGCCGAGGCGACCAGATACTTGTGCTCCTTCAGGGCCATGACCTCGCGGCCGCTGGGTGCGTCCCAGAGCCGCACGGTCCAGTCTCCGCTCCCGGTGAGCACGCGGCGGCCATCCGGCGAGAAGCCCACGGCCAACACGGTTTCGGCGTGGCCTTTGAGCGTCAGCAGTTCGCGCCCGCTCGGCATCTCCCAGAGCTTGGCCGTCTTGTCCCCGCTCCCCGTGGCCAGCCTGGTCCCGTCCTTGGAAAACGCCAGCGTCGTGACCAGCGAGGTATGCCCTGGCAGGGTGAGCACTTCGCGGCCGGTGTCGACCTCCCAGGCGTGGATTACGCCCTGGCCATCGCCCCCCAGCAGGAGACGATGGTCCGGACTGAAGGCCAGGCTGCCGTAGCAAAGGCCCTCGAGACGCCGAATCTCCTTGCCCGTCTCGCCGTCCCAGAGGTGTACGAACGGGTCGTGAACGTAGTCGAAACCCACGGTGGCGACGTAGCGGCTATCGGCGGAGATGGCCGTGGTAGCCAGATCGCCGCTTCCCTGCAGCACCAGGAGTTGACGGCCGGTGGCGGCGTCCCAGAGGCGTGCCGTGCTGTCGTCGCCGGCGGTGACGATCCGTTTGCCATCCGCCGAAAAGAGGGCCCGTCGCAGGATTCCCGTGTGGCCACTTAGCTCCATGGACACCTGCCCCGTCTCGACCTCCAGAACCTTGGCGACCGGATGACCTGCGGTGACCAGGCGACGCCCATCCGGCGAGAGCGCCGCGAAGGCCACGGGGCCCCGGTTGGGCAGAAGCCGCACCGGCGCGACGACGCCCGCGCTCGGCCAGAGCCTGACCGTGCCGTCCACGCTGGCCGTGGCCAGGCAGCGCCCGTCCGGCGAGAAAGCGACCGCCGTGAGGGCCGCGCCGTGCCCGGTGAAACAGGCGAGCTCCTTACCGGACGCGACGTCCCATAGCCGCGCCGTCCGGTCCACGCTGGCCGTGGCCAGGCGCTGGCCGTCTGGCGAGAAGGCCAGGTGCTCGATCCAGTTCGACTCCGAAGCCCCGGCTACGGCAAAGGCCGCGATTTCGGCTCCCGTAGCGACGTCGTCGACGTGGACGATACCAGAGCCCCCGCCCGAGGCCAGGCGCTGGCCGTCCGGGGAGAACGCGACCGTGGAGAACCACTGCCGCGGTCGCAGCGCCCGTACCTGGCGCCCCGTCTCGACCTCCCACAGGCGAATCCCGGCGGCAGAGTCAAAGCCTGCGGAGGCGAGCAGTCGGCCATCCGGGGAGAAGCAGACCGCTTTGATGTCACCCTCATGCCCGGTCAGCGTCCGGATTTCCTGACCCGTCTCGGTATCCCATAGTTTTATGAATCTGTCGGCATAGCCCACGGTGGCGAGTCGGCGGCCGTCCGGGGAGAACGCGACCGCCGCGACCCACTTCGTGTGCCCCTTGAACTCGCGCACCACCGCCCCGGTCTGCGCCTCCCAGAGGACAGCACGAGCGCTGCCGTCGCCCGTGGCGAGATACCGGCCGTCCGCGGATATGGCCAGACACTTGTAGTAGCGTAAGTCCTCCGCCCGAAAGGCCGCCACTTCCTTGCCCGACCGCACCTCCACGACCCGCACGGTGGCATCCTTGCCGACCGAGTAGAGCCGCTTCCCATCGGGCGAGAACACGACGCCGTTGACCCGATCGGTGTGGCCGCGCAGGGTCAGCAGGTCGGTCTGGCAGCGGCTCAGGAGGTGGCCCCACTCCCAATCACGCAGGCGCGGCGGGGTCTTCCAGAGCAGGGCCTCGGCGTGGTCGAAGGCCAGTCCGGCGATCATGCCGTCGGCCGCGGTGATGGAGTTGTAGTAGTTCTCCTGTTCCAGAGTGATATAGGCCTGCTGCGTCTTCGCCTCGGCGGTGACCGCCCGGTCGCGGGCGGACTCCGCAACCTGGCGCTGCTGCGCCTCGGCGACTTCAGCGGCAAGCGCCCGGTTCTTCTCAGCGTTCACCCTGATGATGAACCCGGTCACCAATCCCATGATCACCACCAGGGCGGCGGCAGCGAGGCCGAACTCGCGCTGGTGCCGCTGTACCAGCAGCCACACCTGCCGGGCCAACCCGGCATTTTCCGCGGAGGTCGCAAACCCAGCCTGGTAGGCCTCGATGTCGGCCTGCAGATCCTTGACCGTCTGGTAGCGGTCTTCAGGCCTAAGCGCCAGCGCTTTCATGGCCACGGCAGCGAGCGCGGTCGGGATCTGCCCGCCGGGGCAGTGCGACCGGGCGGCGGGGTCGGCCGTCGTGGGCAGAGGCATGATCTCGCCCGCGGCGACCTTCATGACGATCGCCATCGCATTCTTGCCATCCACGGCCCGCCGCAGCGCCAGCAGTTCATACAGGATGCCGCCGAGGGCGTAGACATCGGCACGCCCATCGAGCTCCGAGACATCGCCGCGGGCCTGCTCGGGGGCCATGTAGTACGGCGTCCCCATGACCGCGCCATCGAGGGTGTTGGTGGCAGAGCCAGCGAGGTTGCTGCGGGCGTGGTCGATGGCGGCGGGGTCCGACCTGTCTGACTTGTCCGACGGCGCTGCCTCGCCCCCGCCCAGCACCTTCGCCAGGCCCCAATCCATGACGTAGACCTCACCGAAGTCGCCGAGCATGATGTTCTCGGGCTTGAGATCGCGGTGGATCACGTGCTTGTGGTGGGCATAGGCCACCGCCTCGCAGACGCGTTGGAAGAGGCTCAGCAGGCGGTTGAGCGGGAAGGCGGCCAGGGTGGCGGCATCGCGATCGGTGAGGCCCTTGATGACCTCCTTCAGGGTGCGGCCGCGGATGAACTTCATGGTGTAGAAGACGTTGTTGCCCGCATCGACGCCCAGCTCGTAGACCGGTACCACCCCGGGGTGCTCGAGCTGGCCGGTAATCTGCGCCTCCTCGATGAAGCGCAGGACCTGCGGCGGCTCCACCTGCTCGGGGTTGAGCATGACCTTCATGGCCACGTTGCGGCGCACATTGAGGTCGCGGCAATTGAGGATGGCGCCCATGCCGCCCTGCGCCACCACCTTGCCGACGGCATACTTGCGGCCGCTGTCGGCCTCGAGGACCTCCCTGGCCGCGTCGCTGCCAGCGGACGCTTCGAGACTGACGCCGCCCGTGACCCCGTGCTCACGCATGTAGCCGGTGATAGTCTGGTTCGAGCGCTGCACCGCGCCGTCGAAGGCGACGGTGACCTGCCCCGGCAGGGTCGGCGTGTCCTCGTCGCTCCGCACGGTAAACTCGAGGGAGCAGTGGCCGCACTCGGCCGAGGCGCCCAGTTGCGCCGGTTCGACCCAGTAGCGCGCCCCACAGCCGGGGCA
>CAILKC010000105.1 GCA_903834675.1 uncultured Victivallales bacterium
TCCGCCGCGGCGGACGAGGGGCGTTGGAGGGCGCCGCTGCGTCGGCGCCGCGGCGGCCACGCAGGGCCGCCCTCCAGGCGATCCGGCGCGTCCCGGCCGGATCGGAATCGGACCCGCGTCGGCAAGTCTCATTCCGGTATGTCCGGCACCAGCCGGGGGCTTGGCTGACCCTGAACCCTGAACCCTGAACCCCAGGACCTGAGTAAGTCACCCCCTACGGAGCTGACCTGCGCCCTTCCCGTGGTTGACGGGGAGCGCTGACCGGGCTATCGTAGCGGCCGTGTTTTAAACTGGGTACGGACCGTGGTCGGCACGGAAGCAAAGGGATATTGCGATGACAACCTGGGTTCGGCGGTTCGTTCTGGCGGGGACCATGGTGGCGCTGGCCGGGCTGCCCAGCGGCTGTACCTACATGGGCAATCGCGGTCGCGACGCAGCGGACATGTTCGAGGTCGGCTTTACGGTGTCGAAGAAGCCGCAGTTTGCGTTCCACCCCATCGACTATTTCAACTCCATTGCTCTGGGCTACTCCAACGTGGAGGGGACCTATTACGGCATTGGTGGTCGCACCCTCGGAGCCATGCCGTTCAAGGATCAGGCCTCATGGGGCTTGCTGTTCTGGGGCCGTGACAACCTGACCATCGGCGACTTTGACACGAGCGACCCACACCAGGTGTGGCGCTGTGACATGGCCAAACTGCGGGAAGAAGGCAAGCCTTTGCCCGTGACGCGGCCCGAGTACGGTAAGGGCGTGGTCACCCTGATCCAGCACGATAACCGTCCGCCGCCGATCACCTACATGCAGTGCCGCCGGAACATCCATCTCGGCTGGATCGGCATCCATGCATCCGGGCGCCCACTTGACATACTCGACTTCATCTTGGGCTGGACGACCCTGGACATCCTGGGTGACGACAACCCGCCCGCCCCGGCCGTAGCCAAACCCTGAAGCGCGATCACGCGCCGGACTGGTGCAACGGCCCCTTGGGCCCGTCCCGTCTACGGCCGCCGACTACTTTCCCATAGGTCTGGCAGGCACCCCGCAGACGCGGCCGGGCCGTCCTCCTTCCCGCGCCCCTGGCAGGCCCCTGATGGCGAGGCCACCCGGTCAGGCAGCCCGCGAGAAGAGAATGATGGACAGGACCATCAGGACGGCTGCTGCCAGTCGGCGAAGCCAGACCCGCGGGCTGGCGCGGCACTCGAGATGCACCAGGCCAGCCGCCGAGATCAGCAGCCCGATGAGGATCGACATTAGGCCGCGGGTTGACTGGATGATGTTGCCGAATACCACGCCCACGGCGCCCAAACAGGCAAACAACAGCAGCATGGCTCCCAACCATGCCGCCGCAAACGGCGCCGCGTAGAGCCACAGGCGCCGCTCCCGCCAAGGTACCGTGGGCAGCAGCGCCATCGCGATGACGCCACAGAGCGTATACGAAAGAAAGCCGCCCACCACCGCCGCTCGCCCCAGGGGTAGCCCCGTCTCCTGCAGCCGACCGACCAGCCCGCGGATGTTCAAGTCCGACAGGCAGTAACTGAAGCAGGCCAGCAGGATCCAACCCAGGCTCGACGGTGCGATCCGGCGACCCGATCCGTTCAGTATCAGCGCCGCCAACAGGCACGCGCCCAGGGCCAGCCACTGCACGGGGGCATAGTGCGCGCCGAGGAACAGAACACTGATCCCGGCCAGGATCGGCAGCTTCAATCCCAACAGCGGCGAGACCCGGGAAGCATCCGTGTGCCGCAGCGCCATGAGCAGCCCCGTCTGCCCGACCAGGTAGAACGCCACGCCCCCCAGCAAGGGACCGGCAAAGTCAGCCAGCGGCGGCAGCACCTCCGGTAACACCAGCGGCAAGGCCACGGCAGACACCACCCCCATGGCCAGATGCGCCAGCACCAGCAGCACATGCGGGCTGCGCCGGAACGTCCGCACAAAGAGCCCCGAGAACACGTACGAAAGCGATTGACAGAGAGCCGCCCCCAAGCCGAGCAGGATGCCAGTGATCACGTCTGTAATCACTCCACCGCAAGGCTGGCCTCGGCCTGCTTGCCGGAAGCCAATTCGGTAACCTGGATTTTCCACGCGCCCGGCGCCTCATTGGGGGCGATGTCCAGGGTCAGGCTGAGCTGGCCATCCTTGGCGCCGTAGAAGCCGCTGCCTTCGGCCGCCTGGCCGGCGGCGTCCACGATCCTGACCTCCACCGGCACCACCGCATCCGCCGTGCCCTCAGGGCCGGCCAGTACCCGCACCTGCACCGCGGCCACACCCCCGCGGGCCACCCGTGGCGGCACGGCGCAGTCGACGCCCCGGATTGGCGCGCTGGTGATCATGTACAGCCGTCCATCGCCGGGCCCAAACTCGGCGTCGATCGCCAGCACTCCGGCGCGGCTCGAGGCTGGCACTTCGCGGTGAGCCACTAAGTCGTACACCGTCCCGCCGGCGCGCTTCAGCGTCAGCAGCGCCCGGCTCGGTAGCCCCTTCTCCATCACCTTGCGGTGGTGACCCACGTAGTCGCCGTAAGTGCGGTAGTCATTGAGCGCGAACAGATAATCCGTCGTCCCGGAACTGCGTACCCGCGGCACGACCTCAGGGTTCGAAGAGTCGGCATAGCGGCTGTAGAAGGCGTCGAGCTGCGTTCGCAACTGGGCCGCGGCCGCCAGCAGTTCGGCCTTGCGCTCACGGGCTTCCCCCTTATCGCCGCAACTCGCGATGAGAATGTCCGGCGAGATGGCCGGACAGAGAAACTCGTCCCCGACCACGATGCCGCCGCGACGCTGAAATGCCTTGATGGCCTCGACCACACGCGTGGTCAACACGTCACAGCAGGGCAGAACCAGGACCCGGTAGCCGTCCAGCCCATCGCGCACAATGTGCTCGTCAAACAGGATGCGCGGCTGCAACGCAGCCCACTGCAAGACCTGGTGCAGGCGGGCTTCCCATGACTGGCTCCAGCCGTAAGAGCCGCGGCCAGCCAGCATCTGCGAGGCAAAGCTCTCGAGCAACGCCACGTCGGTGGGATGGTCCGGCACTTGGAGCAGCGTCGGTCCCAGCGGTTGAACCACGCTCGAGACCAACTCCTTCAGCACCTCCTTGGTCTGGGGGTTGGTGTAGCGGTAGCCCGCCGTCGTCGCCGGGAACAACGAGCCCCAACCGTGGTACATGATGCCCCGAATCGGCCGCGAGAGCTTCGACCAGAAAGCCTCCCGCAGGTGGTCCGGGGAAATGGTGATGAACTTGGCGTCGGGTATCTCCTTCTCCCAGGCGGCGCGCGCGGTCTCATCCTTGGGCAGTTCCGGCGCGGTCCCGGAACGGTACCAGATGATCTGCGTCATCTTCATCACCTGCTGCCCCGGCCGGCCGTCGGCCATGGCAAACAGTTCGTCGGTGGCCTGGCCGATCTTGATGGGATCGGGGTAGGAGTAGGTCCACTGCGACACCACGTCGACCCCGCCACCGCTGCCCCAAAGCGCCGGCACCCGCACCGCGGGATCGAAGAAGGTGACCAGATCCTGGCGCCCGGTCGACTTCAGCCCTTCGTGTACCCGCGTGTGCAGCGGGTTCCAGCCGTCGCCATCCTTCCAGAACCAGGAGTAGAAACGCAGCAGCGGGTAGTCGTCCGGAACCACGTGGTCGGCGGGGAAATCGGGCAGTGAGGCATAGCTCACGCCGTTCTTGCCAAGCGCCTCGCGGGGGATGTCAAAGCCGAGGGCGTCGCGCGCGGCCTTGATCTCGTAGTCGTGGTAGGACAACGCCGTGCCATCGCGGATCTCAGAGTGTACCAAGGCCATGCTCAGCGCCGGGAACTGGCCGAAGGTCTGCGCCACCGAGGCGCCCACGTCGTAGCCAAAGCGCTGGATGTCGGAGTTCGCAGCGCTGACGTTCTCCTGTCCGGTCGGCTTGCCAGCGCGGTCAACGCGCAGGTATTGGCTCAGCTTGGGGTTGAGCGCCACCCAGCGCCCGGGGTAAAGATACACACAGGCATCGATACCGCGGGCGAGGTAGTCGTTGAGCATCTCAGCCTTCGCCTCGATCACGCCCGAGTCCATGGCCGCCGTCGGCTTGCCGGCCTCCCAGATGCGACCGTAGTCCTGGAGTGCCTGCAAGTGGTGCGTGAAACCCACATACTGGAGGTTCTCCAGATCGCCCGTGCCCCACATCACCACCGGCATGCGGTTCGGCAGCGGCCGCGCCACCAGCCGCACCTCGCCGCGGGCTTCGCGCCGGAGTTCGCCCTGAGCGCCCGTCGCGCTCACCGACACCAGCAGCGGGTAGACGCCGGGCTTCAAGCGCGTATCCACCGCCACGCTGAGACTCTTCACCTCGCCGGCGGCCAACCCCCCCATGGCTTCCTCGCGCACCGCCCCGCCGAAGTCTATCTGGGCCCGCACCCCCGCCAGCGCCACCGCCGTGTCGTTGGCCACCGCCACCGCCACCGCGGCCCCCGTCTCCAGGCGCCGGAAGACGGTCCGGCTGGCCCGGACGCTGACCTCAACGTCACCCCCGAACCAAGGCAGCACGCCGTCGCAGAGCCGCACTTCATCGATGAACCCGGCACAACCGCTGTGGCTGCTGCCGATGCGGTCGCCGATCACCAGCGCGTTCGAGCCCGGGGTGATCGCGCCGCGACCGTCGTGTACCGCCTTGCCCTGGTAGACGCCATCAACATAGAAGCGGCTCACGCCGGCGCCGTCGTAGCTATAGGCCAGGTGTACCCAGCGGTCGACGACCAGGGAGATGGCCTTCGAGGTGGCCCACACCGACGACGTGCCGAACCCAAGGCTGGCCGTCAGAACAAAGGCGCCCTTGCCCTTGCCCTGCAGGTACAGGACATAGTCGGTGTTGGCCTGGGGCAGGTCCTTGGCGTAGTGAAAGTACTTCTTGTCCACCAGAAACACCTGCTTGGCCTCCAGCATCTCGGCCTTGGGCTTCAGCCACAGCTCAAGCGTGAAGGCGCCCTTGGGGCTGAGCGCATCGCTATCCTTGGCTATGGCGCCCTCGGCCTTGTCCCCCACCGCTGAGTTCACCGAAAACGATTCAAGGCAGGAGCCAAACCGCCCCCCGGCTGCAAACACGGTCGTGCCGCGCAGGGCCAGCGTGTGACCGTGGCCCGAGGCATCCAAGGTCTCCTTGCCAGGCTCGAATGGCCACAGAGCAAGAACCTGCGCTCCCGTCGCTTCGGCCCCGCTATAGGCGTGCTGCCAGGGCGCCTCGGCCTGGGCATGCAGGCTGCCGAGGGTGACACAGACGGCAGCGGCAGCGATCAGGGTCTGTTTTGCGATCATCCTACTCTCCCCGTGCCTAGAAGCGGCAGCGACTGACGAAGGCCCAAGGCCCAACCACGAAGGCCCGAAACGGACGGCGCCTCGCCTCCTGCGATGGCGAACGCCTGGAAGTCCATACTGTCTTTCGCAAGGGTCGCGCCTGTGTTCTCTGGAGCCCGCGATGCCACGCCCGTTCCAGGCGGGTTCGCGGTACCCGCCGTGCAAGACCCCCGACTACGGCGGAAGCCCCGGCTGCACCGGTGCGGACCGCCGGCTCCAGGCAGACGGCGCCGCTGGCCTCGGGGTTCTGCTTCCGACCTCCGCCATGGGGCTGGGGGTCACTCGCCCCTTCGGCCATGGCTCATTCCACATTCGTCATTCCGCTGCCGGCGCGGCAACGCGCCGTTCAGCGCAGCACTTCAATCCTCACCGGCTTCCAGATGCCGCCAGCGTAGGTGGTGTCCAGCACCCGAACCGTGATCTGGTTCGGCGCGCCCCAGCGCACCGCGTCAGTGATGTCCAGGGTAAAGGCCTTGTCCCAGCCGGCGGTGCCCAGGTCGTGCTGGCCGACATAGGTGCCATTTACCCAGACCCAGGCGCACTCGTCGACCGCGTCGAAAGCGATCTCCACGGCATTGATTTTGCCCTCCGGCTTGGCCGGCAGGTCGACGCGGCGCCGATACCAGGCCACGCCGTCGAACTCGTACCCCGCCTTTTCCCAGGCCTGCTCGATGGCAAGGGTCTTCCAGGCGCTGTCGTCAAACCCAGCCTCGTACCACTTGCTGAGGTGTCCGTCCCGCATGGGATCGAGAGCGAAGCGCCAGTCGTCCTTGGGCAGGGGAA
>CAILKC010000106.1 GCA_903834675.1 uncultured Victivallales bacterium
ATCTCCGGCACCCGGCCGCGGCCCTCGGGGCGCATGGCGGCTTCGAGGAGGTCCTTCGTCTTCTCCTCCGCCTGGCGGCCGAATAGACTCAGCGGGCCAGTGCGGCGGTCGGGATCTATCCAGCGGGCGGTCACCGTGAGGACCTCATCGTGGAGGCGTGCCGCGCGGGCGCCGTACATCGACAGTCGGCCAATGAGCACCACGCGCGGGATGGCGTCGGTGGTCTGCGCCAGGCAGGCGCGGGAGAGATCGTGGTGGATGAACCCCTGCGCCATGAAGCGGCCCAGCAGGCGCTGCACCACGCGGTGTTCGAGGTGGAACTGCACCACCTTCTCATCGGGGCTATCCGGCGCATGGAACACCACCGGCCGGATCGGCGACTCGCGGCGCCAGTGGTAGTCGCGCCGGCCGTCTTCCGGCGGGGCCCGCAGCGTATCGAGCGTGGTGGCCCAGGTGGGGTCGGCGCCGTGCCGGGTGTCGAGGTTGGGGAAACTAAACGCACCGCCATTGCCAGCGCTCCCGGCCAGGGGCCGCAGCGGTTCGGCGCCGAGCAGCTCCAGCGAACAGTTCAGGGCATCCTGGAACTGTGCCATGTCCAGCCCGATGCGTTCGCGGGCCGTGTTGAGCTGCCGCCGCAGGATATCGAGCTGTCCGAGCAGGACATCGCGGCGTTCCCGGACCGCCTCCAACTCCTCTTCAGTGACCGCGCGGGTGTCGGCGTCAGGACCGGCGTTCTCGATATCCTGCGCCAGGCGAGCAACTTCGGCGTGCGTGATGCCGGCGCGCAGCATGTCGGCCAGGCGGTTCTCCAGCACCTGTGACAGGCTGCCGAGCTCGTCCTCGATGGCCTTGGTCTTGCGGACCAGGGCGCGCAGGACGCGGTCCTCAGGCCGCTGGGCATAGACGAAGTAGTGGCAGTACACCGTGGGCGCCGGCTGGAGCTTGCGGTCGATGCGGCCGTTGCGCTGCTCCAGACGGCAGGGATTCCAGGGCACGTCGAGGTGGAACAGATTGAAGCAGTGCGCCTGCAGGTTGAGGCCTTCGCGCGCGGCGTCAGTAGCGATCAGGATGCGCACCGGGTGCTCCGCGGGGGGCAGGTTGAACGCACGCTTGATGGCCTCGCGCTTCTCGAGGGGCGTTGGGCCATGGAAGACCTCGATGCGCTGCTCGGCACGGTCCGTGCCGGCGATGGCGGCCCGGAGCATCTGGCTGAGATAGCGCTGCGTGTCGTCGTACTCCGTGAAGATCAACACCCGCAGATCGGACCACGCGGCGCCGGGAGTGGTCATGGGCTGGCCAGGCAGGCGCGCGCCGACACAGAGGTGATCACGGATCCAGCCGATGAGATAGCGAATCCGGGCATCGGGCTGGCCGCGTGCGGCTTCGGCGGTCCTGGCCATCTCGTCCAGGAGTTCGCGCTCGCGGGGTACATTGGCGCCTGCCGCGCTGCCGGCGGTGGCGCGGGTGGCCTGCTCGATCTCGGCCGCGGCCAAATCGTCCTGCTCCGTCTCGGAGAGCTGGGTGCGGTCGTCATTGCTGTCGAGTCTGCCCGCCAGGATGTCGAAGCG
>CAILKC010000107.1 GCA_903834675.1 uncultured Victivallales bacterium
GGCGGTGGAGCCCACCGCATCTCCACCATACCGCGGCGGTGGAGGCCCGCCGCATCTCCATCGGTCGTCTGTAGAGGCGCCTGGCCACAGGCGCGAGCGGTGGAGGCCCACCGCATCTCCACCATACCGCGGCGGTGGAGGCCCACCGCATCTCCATCGGTCTTCTGGAGAGGCGCCTGGCCTCAGGCGGGCGGTGGCGGCCCACCGCATCTCCACCAAACGGCGGTGGCGGCCCACCGCATCTCCACCAAACGGCGGTGGAGCCCGTCGCATCTCCACCACGGTCAACGGCAGTTCGGGCAGCCGCCCTCGCGATGCGGCCAACTCACGACCAGGCCACGACCGAACAGAGGCGTCGCGTCGTAATCAAGAGTCGCGACCTCGAGAACCCCCGCCAGTTCGCCCGCCGCGAAAATGGAGACCTCCCCGGCGTGAAACTCGCGAGCCCCCGCAACCGGCGCCGTCACGGGCATCAGAATCGGCGTGCTGAAACGACACGACCCTATGGCGCCGTCGAAACGGAAACCGACACAACGGCCACCGACTCGGCGCCGCAAGAGACTGAGCCGCTGCAACGCCGCCGCCGAGACCACCATCGCGGCCTCCTCCTCGATCCAAGACCCCGGCACGGGCAGGCGCGCAAGGAGCCTGCACACCTGCCCCGCCACGGTCTTCGCGGGCCCATCAGACTTCCTGGAAGTCATCCTTGGAAGCGCCGCATTCCGGGCAGACCCAGTCGTCGGGGACGTCCTCAAAGTCGGTCCCCGGGTCGACGTCGTTGTCAGGATCGCCCTTCTTCGGGTCGTAGACGTAGCCGCAGAGAGTGCATTCGTACTTCTTCATTCGGTCTTTCTCCTGCGTGGCAACCGTATGCTTGGGGACACCGGCACGTGAAGAGATCAGCTCAGATCGCCGTCGTCACGGCCTTCAACACCGCCTCGTAGTCGGGTTCCTGGGTGATTTCCTTGACTACCTGGGCATAACGTAGCACACCATCGGCGCCGATGATGAACACGGCGCGCGCCAGCAGGCGCAGTTCCTGGATGAGGACCCCGTAGGCGACGCCCACCGCGGTTTCTTTGTAGTCCGAAAGCGCGACCACGCGAGCGACTCCGGCAGCGCCGCACCAGCGGGTCTGGGCAAAGGGCAGGTCAACACTGACCACCACCACGGCCACCTTGTCCCCGAGGGCGGTGGCTTCACGATTGAAGCGCCGCGTCTCGGTATCACACACGGGGGTATCCAGCGAGGGAACCGTCACCAGGATGACCGTCTTCCCTTTGTAGTCGGAGAGCCGCACCGATTTCATGCCCCCGTCAACCAACGCGGCGTCTGGCGCCGGTTTGCCCACGGCAGGCGTTTCGCCCACCAGGGTCAAGGGGTTGCCGAGAAAGGTCACCGCAGCGGGTCTGGTCTTCATCGTCTCGTCTCCTTCTTGGTTTCAAGCGTAAATTTGTCGGCCCGATCCCAGCGCGCCGACGTTGCTTTGCGACACGCTGGCGGACCTCGGGGTTGCGTCGGTCGGCATATTTCGCGGCCGCCAGCCGCCGCAGAAAGGGCTCCGGCCCCGCCTGCCGGGCCAAGCTGGTGCCTCAAACCCGCGTCCACAAGCGCATGGGACTTTGAGAGCCGCCATACCCGTGCCGCCTGTGGCCAGGCGCGAGCCAGCGTGTACAGTGTAATCACATGGCTAAACAACGCGCAGACCAGCTTTTGGTGGACCGTGGGCTCAGCACCAGCCGCGCCGAGGCCCAGCGCCTTATCATGGCCGGACGCATCCTCCTGGGAGCGGACGCGCCGGTGCGCAAACCCGGTCAGATGGTCGACGCCGACTGCGAGTTGCGGGTCAGCGCGGGTGATGACTACGCCAGCCGCGGCGCCTACAAGCTGCTCGCCGCGCTCGACGCCTTCAGGCCGGAACTGGCAGACTGCGTGGGGTTGGACGTGGGGGCCTCCACCGGCGGCTTCACCGATCTGCTGCTCCGGCACGGCGCCCGCCGAGTCTACGCTGTGGACGTGGGCTACGGCCAGCTCCATTACCGTCTGCGGCAGGACCCCCGCGTCGTGTGTCTGGAAAAGGTCAACGCCCGCGAGCTTCCCGCCACCCTTATCCCCGAGCCCATCGACGTGCTGACGGCCGATGTCTCCTTCATCTCGCTCACCAAGATTTTGCCCGCGTGCAAGCCGCTCCTGCGCCCGGGCGGGTGGGTGTTCGTGCTGGTCAAACCGCAATTCGAGGCAGAACGCAGCGAGGTCAGCAGGGGTGGCGTGGTGCGCGCCGAGGCAGTGCGGCAGCGTTGTGTCGAGAAGATCGCGACCTTTGGCGTCACCGAGTTGGGCTGGCAGCGCGTCGGCGTCGTCCCCTCCCCAATCACCGGCCCCAAGGGCAACCAGGAATACATGGTTGCCTTCCGCGCCTGACGTCCTGGCTCACCGATCCCGCGGCGGGGGCCGATGCAATGGCTGGGACGGCACCGACGGGACAAGGCGGCTTGTGCCGCGCGTTAGGGCGCTTACGTTGGGCGCTGAACCTGAACCCTGACAAGAAGGTCCTTCCCCATGGCGGATGAATCCCTGATCGCCGTGTTCGTCGATTTCGAGAACCTGGCCATCGGCGTTGGCGACATGAAGCCGAAGCAGAACGAGTTCAAGATCGAGTTGGTGCTCAAGCGCCTGCTCGAAAAGGGCCGCATCGTCTTCAAGCGGGCCTACTGCGACTGGAGCGGCTACCAGCACGCCGTGCGCGAGTTCCATGGAAAAGGCATCGAACTGGTCGACATCCCCCGCAGCCGGGCCAGCGGCAAGAACAGCGCCGACATCCACATGGTGGTTGACGCCATGGACTTGTGCTACTCCAAGACGCACATTGACAGCTTTGCCCTGCTCTCCGGCGACAGCGATTTCTCACCGCTGGTCTCGAAACTCAAAGAGAACCGCAAGCGCGTCATCGGCTGCGGCATTCGCAACTCCACCTCCGACTTGCTGATCGCCGGCTGCGACGAGTTCATCTTCTACGACGATCTGGCCGCTGCCGCCCACAAGTCCGAGACGACGCGCCGTCCGGGACGCCGCGCCGAGGACAAGAACGAGAAGGTGGTCGACCAACTGGTGGACATCGTGCAGTCGCTGGTGGCTGACTATGACCCGCTCTGGGGCTCGATCGTCAAGCAGGCAATGCGCCGCGTCAGCCCCGGTTTCAATGAGGCCCACTACGGCTACAACAGTTTCCTGGCCCTGCTCAAGGACGCCGAATCCCGGGGCTTGATCGAAGTCGAGTATGACGAGTCCCGCGGCAACTGCAAGATTCGGCTGAAAGACGCGGCTCGGGGCTGAACGCCGCCTCGACCAGACACCCGCTAGAGGCTGCCCCCGTGAGAGCTCAGCCAGATACCGAGAACCCTGCCCCGAAGGGGGCCTGGTAGCGCGGGCCCCACGCCCCCGTTAGCCTCGACGCGAGAGGCGGTACGCCGGTGGAGCCGTCTCCCGTGCTGGGTCTTCAGCCGCCACTACCCGTGCTTTACTCCAGGTAGGGCTTCAACTGGATGAAGTTGAGGACGAGCTCCTCGCCGGGACTGGCCTTGGCGTCGCTGAAGGCGATGACCTGGGTAGTGGAGGTGGCGCGAAAGATGATGCGGTTGAGGTTGATCTTGGCGACATTGCTATTGTGTTGGTAGCGCCCGGTGTTGCGCTTGTCGACATGCACGAAGCTCTTGTCTGCGAGGATCTCCGCGCCCTCGAGCTCCGCCGCGATGCCGTACTGGCGCGGGTTGTAGATCTTTCCCGCGATGTCTTTGCGGTCGGCGGTGACGAACTGGAGGCAGTAGGCTTTGCCGACCTCCAGGCCTGCGGCCGTCTGGCTGATGCGGTTGGGCTTCTCGGCGTTCCGGGTCAGCACACAGACCGTGTCGCCCGCCTTGCCACCGCCCCAGCGGCCTTGGCTGTTCTTGCCATAGTCGGCGATGGTGTCGACGCGAATCGCGCCTTCAGCCGCCGGGGCCGCGGTCCAGCCCTGCATGCCATCGGCAAAGTCGCCGTTCGTCAGGAAGCCGGGGATGTACTTGAAACCGTAGCGGCTGGACAGCATGTCCCGGTTGCCCTCGACCGCATAGTGGCGCATGAGCTTGAAGGACCAGCGGGCCAGCTCTTCGTCGCCGTAGTACGTGCCCCAGTAGCCCGTGGTGGCCAGATCCCGGAACTCCGGGCGGTTGGCGACCAGGTTGACCTGCATGTCCAGGAAATACTTGAAGTCCACCGCCGGATTGTGCTCCAGCGAGATGATCGGAATCTGGTTGAAGTTGCCGAAGATCATACCGGTGCCAGCGGCGGCGTTGGGCAAGAAGGCGTTGAAGCGGCGCATGGTCTCGCCGATCATATCGTCGAGATAGGCCGCCGCAGCCCTCTCGTCGGCCTGCGGATGGCAATAGGCTTCGAACAACAAGCGCCCCCGGCCCTTGGAGGCATTGAGGGCGGCGGACATGAAGTCGGTGTGCAGGGCGGCGATGCTGGGTTTGCCGACGATCCAGGTGTAGACCAGGCGGTTCTCGGGATTGCGCAGCCGCCACAGGGCTTTGCTGTAGTTATCGATGGTAGCGCGCCCGAAGAACAGCTCGTCGCTGGTGAAGCCATCGTACTGCGGCTGGGTCATGCCAACGTGCTTCTCCATGCGTTCCTGCACATTGACCGGATCGTCCACCGGGGCGACGTTGAAGTTGGCCAGCCACCTGAGGCCGAGCGCCTTGGCCTCGGGAAGGGCCTCGCCGGGCAGGGTGCCGCCGTTCAGGGTGGTGACGGCGTAAAGGATGTGCTGCTTCATGAACTCCCAGTCGTAGCTGCCATTCTCCTGGACGTAGGAGTTGGCGCAGGGTGGGTAGTCGAAGATCTCGGGGATGGAGCGTACCAGCAGGCGCGCCTCGGCGCGGTTGCCGCTGACCGTGATGCGGTGCTCGCCCATGGCCAGTTCGCGGAATGCTTCCAGGCGCGCGGTGGTGGCCGTGATCACGGTATCGGCATCATCAATCTTGACGGTCAGATCAGGGGTCGGCGCGGCGGCAGTGGTAAAGGCCACGAAGACCCAGCCCACGCGGGGATTGACGAAGGTGAACGCCTGCGGCGCCGGGTCGTTCTTGACCGGCTGGTTGAGGACTTCGGCGACCAGGTTGTTCAGCGGCTTGATGGTGCTGCGGTCGATGGCAGGGAGGTCGATGATGCTGATGGGGTAGGCGACGTCGACGACCGCCTGGCGCGTTTGCCGCTGGCGCAGGATCGCTTCCAGCGTGTAGTCGCCGCAGGGAAGCCCAGCCAGCCCCACGGTAATCTTGCCCTCCTTGAGCGGGAGGGTCTGCTGGGGGAGACGATTTCCGCCGACGGTGACGAGGCATTCATAGGCTTCCTGCTTCTCGGGCAGAAGGCCATAGAACTTGAGGGTCAGTGCCGGGTTGGCGCGGGGAATCTTGTTCAGCAACGGGTCGCAGGGAACCAGCCTGGGGGAAGCGACCAGGGACACCTGAGACGAGGAACCCTTGCGGGCCCCTTCGCTGATGGCCTCCAGCTTCAGGTCGGCAAAGTGGAGTTCGCCGGTCATATCGACGGCGAACATGGCCAGGCCGTATTCCTTGTCGCCGGAGGGAAACAGGGTGAAGGTCTTCTCCATGAAGGTCCATTCGGAATCAGCCGGGAGGTCTTTGAAGCCGACATCGTTGATCCAGCCGTTGTTGTGGACCACCAAGCCAGCATGGCGGCTCTTGAGACCCTTGGTCTTGATATAGGCGCTGAGCTTATAGGTTTCGCCCGCCACCAAGGTCATGCCTTGTTGACGCGCGTTCGCCTCGCCGGGCGTGGTGCCCTCGCTGTGGAGGACGATGGACGCTTTCTTGCCCTCGGGGCCGCCGACGCGTTGGTAGGACACATTCCGGCTGGAGGACGGGCTCCAGAATTCGGGGAAGGCGACCTGTTCGGCGTCGAAACTGCCGTTGATCAAGAGGTTCTCACCCTCGGCCACCGCTGCCCGCACGCAGGGTGTCAGGATGGCGACACAGAACAGCGCCAGGAACCGTTTCATCTTCCGCTCTCCTTCGTCCTCAATCGCTAAGATAGGACCAGTGCCGATACTTCGTGCTGCCTTGGGTGCCGACATGGCCGTCGGCCCAAAGAATGTTGTACTTGGCGTTGTGACGGGACCAGGCGCGAGTGCCGGTGGTGTCAGTCGGAGAGTTCAGGACATCCTCGCTGGGGTTGAAGTTGCTCGCCACCGCAGGGCTGTAGGGACCGGCGTAGAGGTCGTTATCTTCGATGAATACCAGTGTGCCGCTGACGTCCTCGATCTTCGCTTGGGCCAGACCGCTGTCGAAATTCGGGGTGATACCGGCAAATCGGCTCTGATTGTAGCCGTACATGCACACGATGTTCCAGTCGAAGGCCTGGCCTGTCGTCCCGGAGGGGCAACCCCAGACCCTCGTGTCCTTCAAGTAGGGGTATAGCAGTTCGGGCGTGTGCCAATATCCAGCCGACTCACCGGCCGTGACCAGGTACAGCGGTGGCAGGCGCTCGCCAACCTGATCGTCGATATACATCAACCAGGCCAGGCCAATCTGCTTGAGGTTGCTCTGACAACTCGCCTGCCGCGCCTTCTCGCGCGCCTGGGCCAACGCTGGCAACAGCATCGCCGCCAGGATGGCAATGATCGCAATCACCACCAGGAGTTCGATCAGCGTAAACCGTCTTCTCATCTTCTTGCCCTTCCTTGTCGGAGTCCGCTGATCATACCCCCGCACCTGTCTACGATGCCACCGCGCCGACGGCAGCACCCCGAAATGACAGGCTCGGTAACCTACCGCCATCCGCAGGCGACGCAACATCGTAGGCCGACAGGGCTGTCTTAAGATATCGGACACCCTTGCCGTCGAGTCGCGTGCCGTGACCGCTTCGTGGGGCATTCCGGTTCGGCCGGAACGTGCCTAACCGCATGGAGGGCGGCCCTGCGTGGCCGCCGCGGCGCTCGCACAGGAGCGCCCTCCAGGCGTCCGTCGTCCGCGGCCGCGGA
>CAILKC010000108.1 GCA_903834675.1 uncultured Victivallales bacterium
AACAAGGCGTTTTTTCCACCGGAAAGGTACACCCCCTTTTTCCACACGGAAACCCGGTATGCTCACGACAAAGTGACACTATTCGACTGCCTGCCAATCACTTGCAAGGCAAACGGCTGATCGGCGGATCAAGAAGTCTGATATTGTGGGGGTTGTCAAAGCTCGCCACCAGGAAGAACGGCTGGCGCTGGGCCGGGGGCTGTCCCGCCAGCCGCGTCAGACAGCCCACGCAGGCATCCGCCAGGCGCGCGTCGTTGAAGCCGCAGAAGGTCTGGAAGCCATGATCGTTGTCGTCCGCCATGGCGATCTGCGGCACATGCCACTTGCCGCCGTAGTAGCAGTCGTAGCCCGCTGCCGCCAGAAGCCGCCCGAGTTCGAGTGACCGTAGCTCTTCGCGGATGGCCTGACCGTTCCGGGGACAGCCACACTCATGGGGCAGCATCCCGGTGAACATACTGGCTCGCGAGGGCGTACACAGCGGCTGAGTGCAGTAGGCGTTATCGAAGCGAATTCCCGCCGCGGCCAGGCGGTCCAGCGCCGGCGTGTGCAGATCAGGGTTGCCGGCGCAACTGAGGGCGCTCGCAGAGTGCTGATCGGTGCAGATGTAGAGGAGGTTCGGTCGTTCAGCCCTGGGCGTGCTCACCGTACGCGCTCCGTGTCTTTGGCCGGCAACCAGCAGGTGCGGCCATCGTCCAGCGCCACCTCAAGCCACTCGCCACGGTCCTCCAGCAGACGGAACTCGGTGCCCGCGTGCAAGGGCTCCGTGAACGCAGGCTCAAAGCTCATGCCATCGCCCTTCCGCGCCGTGGCCTCCGCGGCGACCACCACCCCTGGTCGGACCGTGCGCAAGTGGCGCCACTCGACCAGCAACGATCCCAGCAGCAGCAGACTCACCACGGCGCTGATCCCGGCCAGCCAGCTCAACCACGCCGACCGCCACAACAAGCGCACGCTCAGCAGCAGCCACAACCCCGCAAACGCCGCCGCAAACACCCCGGCGCGCGTGCGCTGCCCCAGGTCGTAGTGGAAAAAGAGCACCGTCTTCAGTACCTTCGTGCGCTCCGGGACATCAATGCGATCCAGGCGCTTGCGCCGCGCGTAGTCGAGGTTCTGTCGGAGGTTCGAATCGTTGGGGAGGTACGACTCGGCGCGCCGGTAGTTCGCGATGGCCCGACCCAGGTCTTCCATGCGGAAGTAACAGTTGCCAATATTGTAGTATAACCGGCCATTCCGGATGCCACCCTCGCCGACAATACGCTCGAAACGCAAGGCCGCCTTGGCAAACACCTCGCGGGCCGCTTCAGGCTGGCTCTCGGCCATGGCATTGGCCTCACGGAAGAAACGCTTGGCGTCGCTGTAGAGCTCGTTGATCTCGCCTTCGGACAGCGCGGTCGCCCGGGCCACCCCGGCCAGCACCACAAGCAGGCCGATCAGCGCCCGCCAAACAGAGGGATTGAACCTAGGTTCTCTCACGGCGATTTCAGCTTCCTGTCAAGCCCATCCAGCAGGCGTCGGGCGGTCTCCGCCAGTTCAGCCCCGACCGGCGTGGCCGCACCGGCCCCAGCATAGCGGCCCACTTCACAGGCCTGGAAAAGTCCCTTGAGGGCCGCCCTCTCCGCCTCGCCGATGCCTTGCTCGCGCAGCGGCGCCTCGAGGTCGCCAAAAACCAGCGCCCCGGAGGTCAGCCGCAGCTTGGCGCCGAAATACTCACGCAGCGCCTCGGCGACCTGAGCGGGCCCGTCCGGCGCGGCCCCCGCCAGCTTGAGCTGCCGCCGCGCCCGAGCCAACGCCTGGCGGGCCTGACGAGCCGCCGGATCAGCCTGCCGACGACGAACACTGAACACGCCCGCAAACAACGCCGCGTAGAGCAGCGGCGGCAGAACCAGCGCGACGCCCCACGGCCACGAGCGCATCCAGGTGTCGAAACCCACATACTGGTCCGTCAGCACACCGCTATCCTCGTAGTTCGCCGCAATGCCGCGGCCCGACGCTTGCAGCTTCCTTCCCGCCGCCGCCACCGGTGCGCTGCTGCCTTCCGCATCCATGGCCGTAACCAGCTTGGCGGCCTTTACCGTCAGCGGAATCGGTGCGGACTCCGCCACGCGGTAGGCCTGCGCCGCCGTGTCGTAGTAGGGCAGACGCAACGCCGGGATGCCGGTCACCGCAGCATTCTTGGCCCGCAACACCCGCTTGAACACCTTGGCGCGGCCCGCGACCACACCCGGCTCCGGCGGCGAGAGGCGGAAGCCACGGGCCAGCTCCTCGTGGCCCTCGAGGTCGGGCCCTTCCACCGTCTCGAGGTAGTCCGGCCCGGAAAGCTCAACCGTCAGCGTGATGGGATCCCCGACACTGACCTCGACAGGCTCGGCCCGCGCCCGCAGTTCGTAGTGCCCCACGTGCCCAGCGAATCCCGTCGGCTTCCCGGCCGCGGGCAACGGCCGCACCGTCAGCGTGGGGGCGCCCGACGCCACCGCCAGGCGCCGGTAAGTCCGGTCACGCTGCCCGAAGGGATCCCCAAAGAAAGGGTCTCCAGAGGTGGCTGAGCGCCGCCGCGGGGCTGGCGCACTGGAGGCGACATCGCAGGTCACCGTCGATTTCGGCAAGGCGAAGCTTCCGGCCTGGCGCGGAATCATGACCTGGCTGAAGGTCACGTCCGTGGCCCCGCCGGTGGGCGTGCGGCGCGGGGTCTGCAGGGCCACCAACTGTCGGCCGTCCGGCAGACGGATGCCGATGTAGCGGTCGCGCAACTGGGGGTCGATCTCCGGCTCCATCTTGGGAAAGTCAAAGCCCGGCTGCTCGAACAGGGGGAGCTGGAAATCGAAGCCGCGCACTTCGCTGCCAACCGTCCAGGTCCAGTTGACCACGATCGGCTCGCCGACGCAGACCGTGTCCCGCGACAGCTCCATGCGCAAGGTGATGTCGGCGCTCGCTGGAGCCGACTCCGGTGCGCGCACGCGCAACGGCACCGGCTGCGTCCTGGCCTGTTTTGCCCCAGCTTGTACGGTCAGCGCCGGAATCGTCAACTGACCGGCACGCTTCGCCGTCACCTGGTAGGTCAGGATCGTCTCGCGCGTCACGACCTTGTTCATCCGGCCGTTGACGATCGATATCTGCGTGCTGTTGTTGGTGCGCGGACCGGCATATTGGACGCTGAGGTCCGGCGCTGCGGCAGCCAAGTCCGGCGGCTGCGGCTCGTCCGCCCCCGATACCGTGATCTGGAAGGTGATGGGTTGACCGACGAACACGTCCTGCGACTCGATCGCCACCTGGACCTGCAGCAGATCC
>CAILKC010000109.1 GCA_903834675.1 uncultured Victivallales bacterium
CACACAGGCCGGCGGCGACGGTCTGTACTACCTACATGTGCAGGCGAAGGACGCGGCGGGTAACGAGAGCGACGTGACTACGGTGCAGGCGCTGCTGGACAACACCGCGCCGGTGGTGGCAGACGTCACTTCGACAGTGGCGAACGGGATCTATGGAGCGGGTGTGGGGATCGCTATCACAGTCACCTTCAGCGAACCCGTGACTGCGACCGGCACGCCGAGCCTGAGCTTGGAGACAGGCGCGACGGACGCGGTGGCGGGTTACGCCAGCGGCAGCGGCACGGCGACGCTGAGCTTCCAGTACACCGTTGCGGCTGAGCACAGCAGCGCCGACCTTGACTACACCGGGGCAGATGCCCTCGTTGCGAACGGCGGCGTCATCCGGGACACCGCAGGGAACCTTGCAGCGCTGGCGTTGCCGGTGCCCGGGGCGCTGCACTCGTTGGGCGCCAACCGGGACATCATCATTCGCACGACCTACACGGTGAGTTTCCAGCCTGGGGAAGCTGGAGTCCTGGCTGGAGGTACCCCTGCGGTGACGGCGAGGATCGACCATGGCGCCCCGGCCCCCGAAGCGCCGACGGTGGTTCCAGATATAGGATGGGTCTTCACGGGCTGGTCGAAGGCATTGCCCGCGAGCATCACGGCGCACCACGAGACCACGGCGCAGTATGAGGCCGCGGATCCGGTATCGCCCGCTGGCCTGTTCCTGGGGCTGGTGGACGCCGGCGACGTGGCCGCGGGTCGCGGCCTGTGGGACCTCACCGGGGCCTATGCGACGACGGTGGGCGGCAACGACCTGGCGCTGAATCTCGTGCATGATACCCTGGGCAGGGTGACCGGCACGGCCACGCTGCAAGTCAACGCCGACAAGGCGCTGGCGCCGGTCACCCTGGCCGTCAGGGGCAGCGTCAAAGGCAGCGGCGGCGCGCTGATCATGATCCTGGCCGCGAAGGGTGCCGATGCCGCCAGCAAGGTCCGTGTCTCGCTCTCGTTCAGGTTGAACCTGGACGCGCTAACCCTGAAGCTCATGGGTACGGTCTCTGGCAGCATCGGCAGAGCCGTCGGCACAACGCGCCTGGCGGAGCCGGTGACGTTGAACTCCACGTCGCCCAGGGACGGAACCTGGACGCTGCGGTTCGAGCTGGTCCAGGACGCCAAGCGCCTCACCGGCAAGGCGTGGCTAACACTGCGTAACAACGCCGAATACGCCTTCCTGGTGAGCGGCAGACGCTCTGGCGAGACCGCGGCGCTGAGCCTGGACGGCGCGCCGTCCGACCCCAGGGCCAGGGCCATCAAGATCAGGACCACCATCACCCCGCTGGAAGGTGGCCAGGCCCGGCTTGAGAGGTTCTCGTGCCGGGGGTATGGCCAGACGCTGGTCTGGTGAGGGCGCAGGACCCCCTTGTCGGAAGAGGCTCTTGCATGAGACTTGACCGCGATCTTCGCTATGTCCCGCCACCGTCCGGTGGCTCGGCTGGAGGGCAAGAGCAGTCCTGCCGCCCGGCAGGACGCATCGCCGCCGCAGCCCCGCCGCCCGGCGTGGCGCTCGCCCCAGACGGCGGCGTGCCGGCTCGGCAAAGCCGCCCCTGTACTTGCCCTCCAAACCTCGGGATGACGCCGCAACCTCGTCTCCGTTCGGCCGCCCCGAAGGGGCACAATCCGTCAGCCCAGGGCAGCGCCCTGGGTACCGGACCCCGAGCGCGAATTGCAGGCTGCTGGCCTGCGACAAACCCGCCCTTGCAGCGTTCCATCCCAGAGGTGCTGAAGATCGGCTGGACCACGATCTTGGCGAAGGATTGCCCATGGGCTCGACATCATGAGGTTGTCCCACCCCGTCAGGGTGGAAAACTTCACGGGTGATGCCAACCCAGGGCGCTGCCCTGGGCTGGCGAATGTCAGCCTTTCAGGCTTGGGGTTGCGTCATGGCGCCAAGACGCAACCCCGGTGGGGTAGGAGGCCATGACCCCATGTGACCCAGGGTAGCGGCGCCATGGCCGCAACCCTGGGCTTCGAGATCGGCGGGCGTGCCTGGGATGGCCGCTGGCGGGCCGGCCCGGTTTGGTGTACCGGCTTTCCAGCCACAGGCTGGGCCGCCCGCAGGGCGGAAGCCGGAATCCCCCCACCCTGGGACCGGCTGAAGCCGGGACACCGAACCGAACCGCAAGCGGCGGCGCGGGAGAATGAAACCGCCCTG
>CAILKC010000110.1 GCA_903834675.1 uncultured Victivallales bacterium
GCGGGCGATGCCCACCCTCAGGCAGCCGGCGCACCACCTCGAGCCGATACCCTAAGCCGCGAGGCTGCCAATTTCATCCTCTGCCCGTATATTGTAGCCCGGCAGGCTGCTGCCAGCCAGGAGACCTACGGACCATGCCCCAGCCTTCGCCTGACATCCTCCGCCATGAGATCGAACGCTGTCGGCAGCTCACGGATGCCGTGCTGCTCGATCCCAGGTACCAGGCACGCTTCCGCCCCGAGCACCTCCGCCGGGCCGTCTATGCCTACCTCGAACGCCCGGCCAAACGCCTGCGGCCAGCCCTGCTGTTGCTATGTTGCGGCGCCGTCGGCGGCGACGAGCAGCAGGCCCTGCCGGCGGCGGCCGCGGTCGAGCTCTTCCACACCTGGACCCTGGTCCATGACGACATCATCGACAACGATGCCTTGCGTCGCGGCCAGCCCACGGTGCATGTCGACGCCGAGGGCTGGGCCGCCACAGAGTTTGGCGCCGCCCCGGCCGCGGCTCGTGCCTATGGTCGGGACGTCGCCATCCTGGCGGGTGACGCGCAGCAGGCCTGGGCAACTGCCATGCTCCTGGAATGCGCCGAACGCGGCGTGCCTGAGAGGATCGTGCTGGGACTGGTCGGGCGCTTGCAGACCGTCGTCAACCACCGCCTGATCGAGGGCGAGATGCTCGACGTCCAGTTCAGCTACCGCACCCGCGAGTCCTGCCGCGAAGCGGACGTCCTGCAGATGATCCGTCTCAAGACCGGCGTGCTGCTGGAGTACTGCGCCGCGGCCGGCGCCGCCATCGGCTGCGGCAGACTCCCCGGGGAGGACCCGGTCGTCGACGCGCTGGGCGAGTTTGCGCACCTCTGCGGCATCGCCTTCCAGCTCCAGGATGACATCCTCGGGGTCACCGGCGACCAGGCCAAGCTGGGCAAGCCCTTGGGGGCGGACATCCGCGAGGGCAAGGCCACGACCATCATCCTGCATGCCTTACGGACCGCCGCGGCCCCGCAGGCGGCGGTCATCCGCGCCGCCCTCGGGCACACCTGGGCCTCGCCGGCAGAGGTCGATACCGTGCGCCAGATGCTGGTTGAACTGGGCAGCATCGAGTACACTCAGGAGCTGGCGGAGCGCTTTGTCGGGCAGGCTCTCGCCAGGCTGCACCAGACCGTGCCAGCCTCGGCGCAACGGCACCTGCTGGAAGCCTGGGCCCGGAGTATGACCGCACGGGCGTCGTGAAACGGCGAGAGGGCAGGACCCCATGAAGACCGCTTTGCTATCGAGTCGCGAACGTGTGCGTCTGGCGCTGGCACACCAAACCACCGACCGCATCCCCATCGCCATGGTCTGCGCCGGCATCAACGCGCCGGCCCGGGCTGACCTGGCCGCGGTCCTGCAGCGCGAGCGTGGCCTGACGGTCGAGGCCTACCTCGACGGCCTCATCGACATCGCCGGCATTGCGCCGCCCTACGTCGGGCCGGCCCTCCCGCCGGAGCAGGACCTCTGGGGCGTCGTCCGCAAAGCCGTCAGCTACGGCCCGGCTAGCTACAGCGAAATCGACCGCTACCCGCTGGCCGAGGTGATCTCCGCCCGCGAGCTGGACGCCTATCCCTGGCCCACCACGGCGCTGTTCGACTACAGCGCCCTGCCCCATCTCGCCCAGCGCTTGCAGGCGGGCCGCGAGCGCTGCCTGATGATCGCCAACGGCAATGTCTTCGAGTCTGCCTGGTACATGCGTGGTTTCGAGCGTCTCTTCATGGACTTCCTCGACAACCCCGACCTGGCCCACGGCATCCTGCGCCGCGTCGCCGCCTTCCACTGCGCTCATTTCGAGCGTATCCTGAGCGCGGCACCCGGCCTCATCGACCTCGCCTTTACCGCCGACGATATCGGCGGCCAGAAGGGCCTGCTCATGTCGTTGCCCATGTGGGAAGAGTTCATCAAGCCCTACCATGTCCAGCTCAACCAGCTCATTCACCGCTTTGGCGTGCGGGTGATCTACCACAGCGACGGCGCGGTCATGGAGGCCGTTCCCGGGCTGCTCGACATGGGTATCGACGTCTTGCAGGCCCTGCAGTTCGATGCCGCCGGCATGGACCCACTGGCACTCAAGCAACACTATGGCGAACGGCTGTGCTTCGAGGGCGGGGTCAGCGTCCAGCATACCCTGCCGTTTGGCAGCGCGGAGGATGTGCGAACCGAAGTGCGCCAGCTCATCGACGTGCTGGGGCGTGACGGCGGCTACATCCTCGGTCCCTCCCACGCCATCCAGGCCGGCACCCCGGCAGAGAACATCCTGGCGCTGTTCGACACCGCCCGCGACTACTACCCGTACTGAAACCTCTGGCCGCGAGCCGCGGCCGCTCCATCCCCTGGGAGCGCCGACCGTCGGGTCGGCTGGCCGCGGGCCGCGGCCGCTCCATCCCCTGGGAGCGCCGACCGTCGGGTCGGCTGGCCGCGGGCCGCGGCCGCTCCATCCCCCTAGCGCTGCACGCGCGCCTCCGCCCAGGTGGCCTGATCGCAGGAGATGCCGTCGCCGCCATCGGTGGTCAGCAGGCGCAGCTTCTCGGCGCCGGTGATGTCGACGCTGACCTGCTGCGGCTTGTCGCCGACCTTCAACACCGCGCTTTCGAAGGCGCGCACCCAGGTGCCGCCACGCTGGACCTCGACCGCGAAGGCGGCCGAGCCCAGCTTGTATGACCCCATCGAGTCGTCGATGCCGATGACGGCCGTGAAGCGCTTCGCCTGGCGGAGTTCGCCACCGAGCGGGTAGGTGACGTTGGCGCGGTTGCCCTCCTTGCTCTCTTCGGGGTGCAGCAGAATGCCTTTGGCGTACTCGACACCGCCGAGCCGGATCGGCTTGCCGGCATAGTTCGTGTCCTTCTTCCAGCACGGCAGGTACGCCACCAGGTCTTGTTCATCGAGGTCGCTCAGGAAGATGCCGCCCTGGCCCAAACCCGTGGCCGTGTAGGTGACGGTGACCGCCTCCGACCGCGTCGCCGTCTTCCCGTCCGTGACGAATGCCGCAGCCGTGAGAGTGACTGTGCCCGCGACGGTAAGCGGTTGGGTGTAGGCGGGCGAGCTGACCGTCGGCTCGCTGCCGTCGAGGGTGTAGCGCACCACGCCTTTCGGGCCGCGCGGTGAAGGCGTCGGCGTAATCCGTACGCTCAGTGGGGTCAGAAAGGTGCGCGAGGCGGGCACGACCGTCGGCGCATGCACGACCCGCGGCAGCGCCGTGCGGTACTCGTCCACCACCAGCCCAATCTGCTCGAACGGGATTCGCTCAAACCCAATCTTCGCCGCCGGGGAGCCGGCGCGCAGAGCGAAGTCCTGCGTCTGCAGGTCGCCGAAGCCCGGATCACCGCTGACGATGAGGTTGCCGCGCTTCCCGAGTTCCACCGCTGCGGCGGGGTCCCCGTTCTTGTAGTTTTTCGACTTGCCGCTGCCATCGAACGAGCCGGCGAAGACGACATCGTCGGCGATGACGTTGCCTTCGACCTTGCAGTCGTCCAGGCTCGCCTTCGGGTCCAGCCGCAGGAAGAACTCGCCTTGGCTGACGTTGCGGCGCAGCACGTTATCCTTGGGTAGCCGACGCTGGAGAAGCTGGTCAGCATCGCTCTTGAAATCCTCTGCCAGGCGCAGGAGAAGCGGATAACGGGTGCTGTACGGCGGCTGGTCGTAGTTGACGGCCTTGAGGTTCTCGACCATGTGCCAATCGCCGCCCATCTGGAACTTCTGCGGGTCGCCCCAGGCGCTGAAGCTGAGGCCGTTGCACTTCAGGAAGATGTTGTTCTCCACCAGCATGCCCCGGCCACTGTTCGTATGAAACACCTGATCGACGTCATAGAACACGTTGCCGTACAGATGGATGCCGCCGCATGGCAGGTCCGGATAGATGACGAAACAGCCCAGGTTCCCCGGACCGTGGATATGGTGGAAGTAGTTGTAGCGGAACACATGGCCAAGAATAGTCCAGTCCATGGCGGTGTAGGTGACGCCGACGTCGCCAGTCTCCTGGGCGATGCGGGTGAACTCGGAATACTCGATGACATGGTCGTTGCCGCCGTAGCCGATGCCCTCGTGCGGACCGTCGTGGATGTAACAATGCGAGATGCGATTGCCGACCCCGTCGAGTTGCACGGCCGGCCGGTAGGTCTTCTGCACTCGGGCAAAGTGGTGAATGTCGCAGTTCTCGACGTAGTTGCCGGCCGGTGTCAGAGTCTTGCGGTCGCCCCCCGCGAGGCCAATACCGGTCGAAGCCACCTCGTAGACGTCGCAGCTCCTGACGCCATTCTTCGTGCCGCCCTGGATATCGATGGCGGTGCCGCCCACGTTGCGAACCGTGCATCCGGCGATCTCGTTCTCTGTGCCGCCCTTGACCACGATGGCGCCGGCGCGGGAACTCTCGAAGGTAAAGCCGCAGACGCGAACCTGCTGCGTGTTGTTCAGCACCAGCATCGGCTTCTGCAGTTCGGGAAAGAACACCTCGGTCGTGGGGGTCGCGGTCGGCGGCCAGAAGTAGAGGGTGCCGGCTTTACGGTCCAGATACCATTCGCCCGGCTGATCCAACTCCTCCAGCACGTTCAGGACGTAGAACCGTTGCCCCTTCTTGTAGCCATACCCGTGGTAGGGCGGCGCGGGCCAGATTTCTTTCTGCGCCAGGTCGAGCTTCTGGATGCGGTGGTACTGGTCGCTCCAGTCATGAACCCAGTAGCCATGCACCCAGAGGTCGCTCGTGTCCCGCCAGCGCGCCGGCCGGTCGCCGTCATAGGTGAAGCGGCCGTAGTGGCTGTCGGCGCCCTTTTCCACCTTCGTCCCGCCTTCAGGAATGCCGGCCACCCGCAGCCAGTCACCGGAGTTCGGATACCGGGCCAGAGTCATGTACCGACCGCCGCAGACCACCTCGGCACGGGCTTTCCCGCCGCTGCCATCGACACTGCCAAGCTCGGCCACGCCCGCGGCTTTCAGGTCCGTCTGCAACACCTGGCCGCGTGCCGCCGGGTCGAGACGCTCCAGGATGGCCGGGTCGGAGACCGCCTTCCAGCCGCTGAGGGCTCTGCCCCCGACGAAACGGACCTCCTCCCGGCCACAGGCCCGATAGGTGATCGGCCTCCCTGGGGTCCCAGAGTCCGCCGCCGTGAGTTCCAGCGTCTCCCGTACTTCATACACTCCACCCCGCACGCCGACCGCCAGTCCACCCACAGGCAGCGGCCCCGCGGCCTGGCGTTTGCGGACCTCGTCGCGAGCCCGTCCCAGGGTCGCAAACGGGCCATCGGTGTTGGCCGCATTCGGGCCGACCAGAGTGCCTGACCAGGCGTCGTTGCCGTTGCTGGCGACGTAGTAGTCCGCCGTCGACAGCGGGGCTCGAGCGGACTTCGCCGCGTGGTCAGGGCTCAGGCAGCCGGCGCTCAGCAGCAGCCCAGCCATGGCCCCCAAACGTCCCACTCTCAGCACGTTGCGGCGGATCTGTTCGCATGACATCGCGGTCTCTCCTGTATACCGGTCGCTCGGACCGTGGCGCAACCCACTCACTTGCTCAACTCAATCACCCCCGCCTGGCTCACATCATAGGACTGGCCGCGCGTGCCTTCCCACATCAACCACAGGTCCTCGCGCGCTTTACGCACGGTCAGATTGAAGGCGATGCGGCGCTCCGTGGCCGGGTCCATATCGATCAGGCGGAAGGGGATGCGGCACTCGGCGGTCCAGCGCCCCGGTTCCGGCCTCGAGGCCCGGAACGTGATGCCACCGGGGTCCATGGCCTTGGGCTCGTCGAGGCCCGGCGTCGTGCCGAACTGGAGGAAGCCGTTGCCAAAGCCGCGGATGACGGTGGTCGGCGGCGCCTTGGCGTCCTTCCGGAGAACGTGCAGGCTGATTTCCACCGCATCGTCTGCGCCCCACTCATTCGTGCCGAACGTGGTCTCCGGGCTGATGAGACTCTCCACCGCAACGTAGAGGCTATCCTGATCATAGGCCAGCCAAGCCCGGCTCTGGCGTGCCGCGATTACCGGGCCGCCGCCGACATCCTGGGCCAGCAGCATGGGCGCCGCGGAGTCCACCGTGCCCCACTCCGCCGCGGCCATCGTGCCATCGATGGTGATCGGCCCCATCGCCTTGGGCACCTTGAAGACCGGCGCGGTGCCGGCTTTCTGCTTCGAGGCGCCAACCGCGGCGTTCTGCGCCAGCGGCGGGAGTGGTTTCGGTGGTGCATAGGGCCACGCCTTGACCGGCGGCGTGGGACGCAGTGCGTCAGCGTAGAGCCCCATCTTCTCGACGGGCACCGGCTGGAACCCCGGCAGCCGGGTGAAGACCTCGGCGTCCGGCCGCAGGCGGAAGTCGCCCTCAGCGGCATTCACGAAACCCGGATCGCGCTCGGTCACCAGGTTCTCCTCAGGCTTGAGCTGCCAGTTGCCGCCGCTCACCTCGGCGCACATCACCAGCAGGTTCCGCACCGCCCGGTTGATCCGTGGCTGGCCCGGCTGCGGGTCCATGAAGCCGACCAGTTGCGGGTAGCGCGTGGTGTAGGGCGGCTTGGTGATGTCGACCTCCTGCAGCAGCCGCTCCTTCCAGAAACACCCCGCGCCACCGTTGATCGCCTCTTTCCAGCGCTTGTCGTTCCACGGGGCCGAGCCCATGGCGCGTTTGCACTCGATGAAGATGTTGTTTTCGGAGAGGTTATCGTGGCCACCGTGCGAGAACACCGTGCCGAACGAGCCCCGGCCAGGATCGCCGCAGCGGAAGAAGACATTGCCGAACACGGTGAAGCCGCCGTCGCCGTCGTCGAAGTACACCGCCGCGTTACCATGCCCCATCGGGCTGCCGATGTTGTGCCAGAAGTTGTAGCGCACGAGGTTGCCGCGACAGGATGGGTTCCGGCCGGTGTAGAGAGCGCCGCTGTCGTCGGTCTCGGTGCAGACGTGGTGGATCTCGTTGTACTCGAAGACATGGTCGTTGCCGCTGATGCCGACCGCCATATGGGGCGCGTCATGCATCAGGTTGTGCGCGGCACGATTGCCAACCCCTTGCAGCGAGATCGCGCTGGCATAGGTCAACTGCTGCCGGGAGAAGCGCCAGATGTGGTTGTTCAGCGCCTCGTGTCCGGCCGGGGTCAGGGTCTTGCGGTCGCCGCCGACCAGCGTGATGCCGCCCGTGCCGGTGTCGTGGATGTCGCACGCCTCCACCGTGTGGCGCAGGCCACCGGCAACGCTCACCCCTAGCCCCCTGAGGTTGCGGATCTCGCACGCTTGGATGCGATTGCCGCTGCCGCCGCTGACCTCGATGCCATGGCTGAGGCCAGCTTCGACAATGAAGCCGCGAACGACGACGTTGGCCGCCTCGCGCAAGGCCATGACCGGCGCCTTCAGGGTCGAGAGCACCAGGCGCTTGCCAGCCAACGGACCGGGCGGCAGGAAGTACAGCCGGCCAGCCTCACGATCGATGTAGTACTCGCCGGGCTGGTCCAGTTCCTCCAGCAGGTTCAGGGCGCAGTACCGCCGCGGCGAGGGGTTGCCCTGCTTGACGGTGTAGAGCGCGGGTGACGCCAGGGTGATCTGCCGGGTCGCGGGGTCAATGGACTTGACCCGGATGGCCTCGGGATACCAGTCGAAACACCAGTAGCCCAGCAGCCAGACGCCGGCCTCCACATTCCAGCGCTGGGCGCGCTCGCCGGCGTACTCGAAGACGCCGCCGGATCCCGCCGCGTTGTTCTCGCCAGAGGCGCCGGGCGAGATGATCTTAGCGATCGTGGTCCAGCCCTGGTCCGGCCAACGCGCCAGCGTCATCGGCTGGTCGTCATGGAACAACTCGGGCAGCGCCGGGGCGCTGAAGTAGCGCGCCGGCACGGAACCCAGGTTCGCGATGCCGAGCGCCCGCAGATCCGCCTGCACGACCTTACCGCGCACCGCGGCATCGAGCCGCTGCAGAACCCCGGCGTCGGTGACCGCCGCAAACGCCTCGGCGGGAAGAGTCACCCCGCCGGAAAGATGCACCGTCTCGCCGGGGTAGGCACGGTAGACCACCGGCGCAGCCTCAGTGCCCGAGTCCTGCGCGCTCAACTCGAAGCTGCGCGACAGCGCGTAGATCCCGGCGCGGACCGCCACCGTCATGCCCGGGGCAGACAGGCCCCCGGCCGCCTTGCGCTTGCGGACCTCGTCGCGGGCCCGCTCCAGCGTGGCGAACGGCCCATCGGTCTGCTCCGGATTCGGCTCGGACAAGGTGCCCGACCAGGCGTCATTGCCATTGAGCGCCACGTAGTAGTCCGCTGCAAACGGCGCCGCCCCGGCGGACTTCGCAGCCCCACCGCCGCTCAGACAGCCGCCGCTCAACAGCGCCGCCAGACTCGCCAAACCGGCGCCGCGCATCAGGTTCATTTGCATGGTTCTTGGGCCTTTCTATACCGAACAACTCTCGGGAGCGTTGTGAGTTGGAGAACGCTGCGAGTCACCGGACAGTGGAAGACGCGCTCGGGCGGCTTTCACTGGTACGGTGGACTCGGCTTGTTGGGGCCTCTTTCCTTCACCCAGCCTGCAACCATGGTGGCGGTTGCCTCTATAGTCAGGCTGGTTACATCGATCGTCGTCTCAAATTCTTCTCGGAACTGCGCCGCCATACGGCGGTGTTTGGCAAAGAAGTCCTGAATGTCGCCTTCAGACCATGAGAGCCGTGTGAGCCGCGGGCGCAGTCGCTTCTCTCGCACAGCATCAGCACAGTCCAGGTTGAGGTAGTGGATAACATGGTATTCTACATCAAGCATAGCATCCCATCGGCACCCGCCTGGGGATGCTATGCCTCAGAAGAGCGCTCGGTCCTGAGCCTGGCGTAAGCGGTGGTACGAGGCATAGCAGCTCAGAGAAAGAGGGTAGGTATGCCTCATGCGTCCAGCCGCGCTCGCACTCCTACGCGAGGGCAAGCTGCCTGACTTCCCGCTCGATCCTGCCCGCCGCCAGGTCCTCGGCCAGTTCCAGGTCATAGTCCATCTGCAGTCCCAGCCAGAACTCGGGTGAGTTGCCGAAGTACCGCGAAAGCCGCAGGGCGGTATCGGCGGTGACGCTGCGCTTGCCAAGGACGATCTCATTGATCCGGCGTGGCGATACGCCCAGATCCCGGCCCAGTTGGTTCTGGCTGATGCCGTGTGGTTTCAGGAACTCCTCACTCAGCACCTCGCCAGGATGTACGGGCGGCATTCTCTCGGTAACCATGGCAACACCTCAGTGATAGTCGACGATCTCAACGTTGCGCGCGTTACCTTCGCACCACTCAAAGCAGATTCGCCACTGCTCGTTGATACGGATGCTGTACTGACCCTCGCGGTCACCTGAGAGCTTCTCGAGACGGTTCGCCGGCGGCACAGTCAGGTCCCGCAAGGTCCGGCTCCGATGCAGCATCCTCAGCTTCCGCAGAGCGGACACCTGGATGTCGCGCGGCAGCCGCCGAGAGTACTGGCGACGGAAGACACTCGCCGTCTCCCGGCATCTGAAGCTCTCGATCATGACACCAACCTATAGCGCGTAACGTTATACGTCAAGAGGCATCGGCTATCGATGCAGTTGCCATGGTGCGCCTCCGCAGATGCAGCCCCCCTACTCGGCCGCCCTCATCTGCACGTCGTCGATCTCCAGCACACCAGTGGCTTGCCAGAGACCGATCCAGAGCACGAGGTAGCAGGTCTCGGGGCTCGGGGTGAGCGTGGTCTCGAGGGTCTGCCAGTCGGAGTCCTGGGTCAAGGCGGGCCCGGGCAGGCTGGGCAGGGGTTGCCCGTCGGCGGTGCAGGGCGAGATCACCACGCGGGCATTCTGCCAGACGTCCGGGCCGCACTTTAGGCCGGTGGTTTTGAGGCGGGCGGTCAGGCGCAGCTCGCCACAGGCTTGCGGCAGGCGCAGGTTGGCGCGGATGGCGGGCATGGCCTTCGGGTTGCGGTTGGTGAGGCGCACCCAGTGATTGCCGCCCTGCTCCGCAAGCTCTGCCCCCGCGGGCCATTCGCCCCAGCCCTGCGGCTGCTTGCCGTCGGCGGAGAGCGTCTCGAACTGCCCCTCGGCGAAGCCGGTGTCCGGGCGCACGCGCACCACCGACGTGGCGAACGGCCCGGGTTTCTCCACCGGCGTGATGACCACGTCGTCCAGGCACATGACCCCGGCTGAGGCCCACAGTCCCGGCTGCAGGTGTAGGACCACCGCGTTCTTCGGGATCTCGGCGGTGACGGTCTGCGTGACCCAGTCCGAGTCACGGGTCAACTTGGGGGCTTCGGCGAAGCCGGCATCCTTGCCGTCGGCCGTACGGAAGTTCAGGATGCAGTGGGCGCAGTGCCAGGCCTCGGGGCCAGGCTTGAGGTGGGTCGCCTTCAGCCGCACCGTCACCCGCAAGGCCTCCCACTCGGGGTTCAGCTTCAGAGTGCCCAGCGCCCACGCCGACTCCTTGCCGTCGGCGCTGCTGAACTGGAGGTAGTGGTTGCTTCCTTCGGCCTTCAGTTCAGCCCCGGGCTGCAGCGTCCAGCCTTTGGCCGCCCCGCCGTTGAGTTGCTCAAAACTGCCCTCGGGGAAGATGTTGGCAAGCTCTGCCGGCGCGGCCAGGCCGGCCATGGGGAGCACCGCCGCCAGGCTGGCGACAAAGGCGATGAGGGGACGTCTGGGCAGGCGTAGTCTGTTTCCCATAGGAGTATCTCCGTGCGGGCTGATTTGTAGCCCATTCGGAACATACCGCCGCGCCCACTGCCCGCCAGTGTCGCGCCTGCGTCTGAGGCATCACGATCGGCGTCGACCCAGCCCTTGCACTTCTGCGGCTCCGAAAATACCTTCTCACTCGTAACCTCGCGAAGCACGCTAAAGCCGCATCAGGGAGAGCCATCCGTGATCAATCTGCGCTTGTTGTGGACGTGGGATCACTGCACGCAATGGACCGCGGCGCGAGCCGGGATGCACGACTGGGGCGCCTGCAACGAGTTCAGCGGCAATGGTGCGGACTTTGTCCGCGAGTACGGCCTCCTGCTGCGCTGGTGTGGACAGCACGGCATCGACGGGGTGGTGGTGTGGGGGCTGTTGCGCGATGGCCACGGCGGGGTGGAGGCAGCGAAGCGACTGTGCGAGCTGGCCGACGCGGCGGGGGTCAAGCTGCTGGCCGGCGTGGGCCTCAACGCCTACGGCGGCGTGTACTACGAGGGCACTTCCGAGTGGTCCTTGGACAACCACCTGAGTCGGCACCCGGAGCTGTACGCGCTGCGCGCAGACGGGCGACGGCATATCCGCCAGGCGCCGGGAAATTCGCCGCAGCCGTTACACCATGCCTGCCCTTCACGGCCGGAGAACCTGGCATACTGCCTGGATGGCCTGCGCTGGCTGATGGAGACGGTGCCCCTGGCCGGGGTTCAAGTCGAGAGCGGCGATACCCACGTCTGCGAGTGCCCGCGCTGCCGGGAACGGCGGCAGAACCCGGTCTCGGCGCTGTCCTGGGACGACATGGCCCTGCTCTACGGACCCGCCGCGGCGGCGGTGTGGTCGGTGCGAGCGGATGCCACCGTGGTCCTGGAGACCTATTCGCACCCCGAGCCGGTGACCGACGGGACGGTCCCGGACTTCGGCGGTGGGTCGCCCCCTTGGGCGGCACGGTGCGTGGAGCAGTTCCCGCGCGGGGCCTATGTGCAGTGGGTGGGGGACAACTTCAGCGCTCCTCGCAAACCGGTGCCGTGGACGACCCCGGCCCCGGCGGGCTTTGCCGGGAACATTATGCGGGCGCACCTGGCGACCTGGTGGATGGGCCGGGGCGACGAGGTGGCGGTGGACTGGCTGGCGCTGCTGGCGCAGCAGTCACTGGCTCAGGGCTTCGACGGCCTCTCGATCTTCGGGGACAAGTCGCCCTTTCGCACCGGCTGCGAGTTGAACTACCTGGCTCTGGCCGACTATGGCTCGACCGCCAACCCGGACGCCGACCTCCAGTCCTTCCTGACTCGGGTGGCAGGGCCGCTCCTGGGCGGGGCCGAGCGGGCCGCGGAGTACCTGCGCCTGGCGCGGCTTATCGCGGTGCCGGAGGAATTGGAGGGGGCCGCGGCCCAGGCGCGGCGGCACGCGGCGCAGTTGACCGGACGTCAGGCCGAGCGCTGGACCTGGCTCGCCTGGTACCTGAGCCGCTGGACCTACGACCGGGCCTAGGAACCGCGGGCATCACTGCCGTTGCAGCCGCACGACGGCAACGTCATCCGCTGCCAGGTCGAGGGAAACGGTCCCGTCGGCGCAGGGTATCGCCTGGCCGGAGAATACCTCGCTTGCCACGATGGCGCCCTCTCCCAGACCCATGGCCACGCGGTCGAGGCTGAGCACGGCGCGCCGAGGCTTTTCCTTGTCGGTATTCAGCACGCTGAGGTAAACGGTCGCGCCCTCCCCAAAACGCTCCAGCCGGATGGCGGCCTCCGGACACCGTGCATGGGTGATGGGGCACCAGCCCGCCTGGGACATGGCGAGGATAACCGGGATGTACGTCTTGAACAGCGGCCGATCCCGGTCGTAGTACTTCGGGTCGTCGAAGTACCGATCGTGGAAGGCGTCGGCCGAGAACATGGACGGGAAGAACCCGAAGAAGGCGCAGCGACGCATGTACTTCTCCACGTTCGCGTAGCTCATCTTATTGAAGTCCGTATTGAGCAGCATCAAGTACGGTTTGCGATAGCACAGCGCCCGCCGGTAATTCGAGCGGCTCTCTGCTTCCGGGCGCCAAGCGCCGTCGCGGCTTATCCAGCCGTGCTCGGTGCCGAGGATGTCGAAGGAGGGCACGAAGAAGTAGAACGTCTCTGGCAGCGCATTCCCAAACATGAGCTTACCGCGCTGGTGCAGATCGGTGCCGGTGTAGCGCAAGAAGGCATAGTGGCTGAAGGCATTGAGGATGCAGACGCGGCGGGTCGAGGTGCCAAAGGTGAGAGGGGCCTCGGTGCTCGCAAAGTGCTCCGCGCGGTAGTTGCATACCCTCGGCCAGGCGAAGCCCTCGACCGAATCGATGTACTCGCCATCCTGCTCCGGCTCGACCCCCGACCCATAGCGCTCCTTGGCCAGCGCCGGGCTGTACGAGCAATACGCCTGGTTGATCGGGTCCGGACCGCTCAACGGCAGGTTCGGGTCGGCGTTACAGACAAAGAGAGCCGAGGTGCCCCAGGGGGCGTCTTCGATATAGACGAGAGGCTTACCTAAGTCATCGTGGCAGACCGCTCCCTTAGCCGCCCATGAAGCGCGGCGAACCGCGGCATCTGCGGACGTCAAACGCTTCTCCAGAATGGCCAACGAGCCCTCGACCGTCCGTTCCTCCGCCTGTCCCTTGCCCTCGTAGCGCTGCCGCCAGCGCCACGGCTCGGAATAGCGATACGACTCGATGCCCAGCGCCACCTCCACCGGGTACTTGCGAGCGCCGGTTTCGAGGAACTTGAAGTGGAAATCCTCCGGGTTCGCGATCTTCTGGACGCCCTTGGTGATCAGCCAGATCCCCTCGGACTTCACCCGCTTGGTGAAGCAGTCAGGGAAGATCTCGTAGTACCGCTGCGCGGCCGCGCGGAAGCCCCAGGCGGGGTCGTGCTGGTAGAGGCCGAACTCGAAGTCGGCGCGGCTGGGGTTCCGGGTCGTTTTGGCGGAGAGCCCCAGGTCGAACACGATGTAGGTCAAGCCCTTAGCGACCCCCATCCGGACAAGCTGAGGTCGGTCCATGGGGACGCACAGCGAGACCCCGTCGCCCGCCATGGAGATGGCCGTCCAGGGATAGGTGGACATGAAGCCATTGCTGCCCGCCCCGACATTGGACCAAGTCCCGGCCTGCAGGCTGCTCTTCAGGGGTCGCGCCGTGTCGACATCGCTCCACCAGACCGCTTGGTCAAGCCGCAATGGCAGGACGAAGTAGACGCTCACGCAACGGTCGCGGCCGGTGGTATCCAGGAGCGACCCGGTGACCGCAATCCTGGGGCCGATGGCCTTGAGCTCGGCGGTCAGGCTCAACCCCAGCGCCTCTGAGGCGGCCGACACCCGGGCCGAGCCGCCTTCCTGCGTCAGCGTGGTCAGCGGTCGGATGAAGTCAGAGCCCACCGCCACATCGCGGAGCAGGAACCCGGATGCCGCCACCAGGTCCGGCTGCGTCAGCGGGGAGTTCGCCTGCAGTTCCACAACGCGGCCGGTATCATCCAGCGTCAGGACCAGACCATCGGCCGTGCGGAGTGCGCAGGTTCGCTTGGCCGCCACGTTCCGCCTCTCGGTCACCGGCGAGATCGGGGTGCCGTCGAACATGCCGCCGCGCGCAGGAACGTAGACCGCGAAGTCGTCGAAGTAGGCCGTGCCGGTGTGACCACGCAAGAGGCCGTAGATAGCGAGCGCCGCGATGGGCTTCTCGGGCATGACCGTCACCTCGCGGCGCACCCACTCGTGCGTGCCGACGGGAAAGGGAGCCGTTTGCTGCCAGAGATGGGAGCCATCCGCGTAGGCGACGTCGACGTAGAGCGAGTAGCCCGCGTCAGCCCCGCCATCGACCATCTCCGAGCGCGACCACGCCTCGACGATGACCAGAGCCGGTTCCGCCTGCTTCAGGGCGAACTGCTGGCAGACGCCATACTCCAACGCCGGGTCGTGGCTGGTCAGACGAACGCACGACGTGCCCGAATGCGCCCCCGGTCCGGCGCTGCGCTCAAAGCCCTGTTTCCATCCGGTCCAGGGCTCGACACCCTCCTCAAATCCCCCGTTCAGAAGCAGGTTGGCTTCCTTCTGGGGCGCGACGGCAGGTAAAACGACTTCGTCGGCCCCGGCCAGGCCGCACGCAAAGCCGAGGAGAGTCAGGACGACAGCGACACCTTGCCTTGACATAATCTTCCTCATTCCAGCACCAGGAATCCGGCATTCTGGAGCAACCAGGTCTGGCCCAGGGCGCCGACCCAAATGATCCAATCGCCGCTTTCGGTGCGGTTGACGCCGAGATTGAACGCCAGTTTCAGTCCGGGCTTGTACTCGATGCCGGCGGCGGCCAAGGGGATGGCGTACTCGCCGGTCCACTGCGCCGCCTCGGCCTTGGCGGCAAAGCGCACCGCCTCCCCGACGGCGGTGGCCAGCGCGGCCGGGGTCCCCGCCTCGGTCGAGCTTTCGTGGGTTCCCGCAGCGAATCCGTGGATGACAAAGACCGGTCCGGGGTTGGCCGTGGAGAGGTCCTGGAAGCAGACTTCGGCGCCGTCATCCTTGCCCCAGGCCGAGCCGATCTTCAGCTTGGCGCCGTCCGTCAAGGGCACCCGGACCGCGACATAGAGCGTCTTGCCGTCGTGGCAAGCGCTGGCGGCACAAGCCGACCCGGCCACCGCCATTCGGCCGGGGTCCTCCTGCAACACCATCTGCGCCTCCGGCCATTCCGCCGGGGCGAGGATGCCGTCCAGCACCACCGGGGTCGTGGTCCGCCGTGCTACAAACGGCGTGGTGTTGCGCGGGGGTGGTGGCGGCACGGCCTGGCTCGACCAGTCGACCTTCATCTGTTCCCGTGCGCCCTTGGCCTCAACGATCGGCCAACTGGCCCGCGAGGCGTCGGCGTAGGGGCCAATCTGGTCCACCGGGATGGGCTTGAAGCCGAGCGCGAAAGCGGGCGACTCGGGACGCAGCCGGTAGTCGTCCTTCGCGGCATCCACAAACTGCGGATCCGCGACCACCGAGTGCCGGTCCTGGCCCAGGGCCTGCCAGGCTTCCCACTCGTCCATCGGCACCGCTTCGGTCAGGGTCACGTCGTCCACCCAGATCGTGCCCACCTCCTGCCGCACGTCAAGGCGTACCCGGACCGTCTTCATCTCGGCATGGTAATCGCGCTCGCCGGGCGCCGGGAAGCGGAACGCCACCTCAAACTCCTTCCACTCAGGCCCGGCCTTGCCATCCACGCCCTTGGACCAGAAGAACACCTTGTCGAGGTAGGCCTGCCCCATCACGGCGAAGACGGTGTCTGGCTGGGCCGCTTTGACCCAGGCGCTGAGCCGATAGGTGTGGCCGGACTCCACCGGCATCTCGGCGCTGACCCAGTTGGGGCAGAGCACCTGGCCACTGCTGTCCGTGGTCGTGCCGCGGCCATCGAGGCGCAGCGACTGCTTCCCCGCGTGCCTCACCTCAAGATCGACGGTGGCCTGGGTGTCGTTGGGCCGGACCTGCCACTCCCAGCTTGCGGGCAGGCCGTCGGCGCCGTTCTCCTCAAAGCCCGGATTGGCGACCAGATTCGGGCCGAGCGCGCCCTTGACCCCGGACCGGCCGGTCAGCAGCGGCTGGCCCTGGTGCCAGATGAGATTGTAGTCGGAGTCGGTCTTGTCGAACGGCAGATTGGTGTGGCCGTACAGCCGCGCTGTGGGGTTGGAGTAGGCGACGATGTTGCGCAGGAACTTGTTGCCGGCCATCTGCCAGGCATCCTCCAGGCTCTGCGTCAGCTCGGCATAGCCCGGGTACTTCGTGTAGGCCGGGGTGCCCGAGAACTTCTTCCAGGTCTCGGTCATCATGGGGACCGGGTGTCCGCCCTTGACGTAGCCGCTGTACTGCACCTGGGTGTCGCGGCCGTCAATCAGGATGTTGTTCTCGACCACGTTGTCACGACCCCCGTGGTAGTGGACCCCGCCGAGAATGGTGCGCGCCACGATATTGCCGTAGAGGTGGGTGCCGCAGGTGCCGTCGTCGAGGTAGATGCCCCAGTTCATGTGCGGATAGGTCCACTTGCCATTTTCCTGACCGAAGCCGATGATGTCGTGCAGGTAGTTGTAGCGCATGACAGTGCCGCGTTTGGTCCAGTCGACCTGCCAGGAGTAGATGGCGCCCGTGTCGCCCGTCTCCAGGGTGCAGTGGCGGATGTGATTGTACTCGAAGAGGTGGTCGTTGCCGCTCCAGCCGATGCCGAAGCGCGGGCAGTCGTGAATGAGGTTGTGCGCCACGCGGTTGCCGACGCCGCCCACCGACACCCCGACGCCCTGCTTGTAGAACACGCCAACGTGGTGGATGTAGTTGTTGTCGGCGTAGTTCCCGGCCGGTTCGAGCGTGGTGAAGTCCCCGCCCTCCAGCGAGATCGCATTGCTGCCGACCTCGTAAACATCATTGCCGACCGCGCCATTGTTCTTGCCGCCGCGGATGGCAATCCCCGATTCCCCGCCCTCGGCCCGGGAACCGACGTTGCGGACCGTATTGCCCGCGAGCAGGCAGTTCTGACAGTTCTGCAGGATCACCGCCGTGCCGTCGGCACACTCCAGGGTGAGCCCCCGGAAGGTGACGTACGCCGCCGACTTGACCTCGATCAGAGTCTGCAGCGTCGGGGCATACACGACCCCGCCATTCAGATCCCCCGGGGGCCAGAAGTAGAGCGTCCAGGTGCGCCGGTCCAGATACCACTCGCCGGGCGCATCGAGCTCCTCAAGCAGATTGCGGACGTAGTAGCGGTCGTTCGGCCGGTTGCCATAGGACGCATCCGCCGCGAGAGTGACCATCCGGGTCGCCCGATCTATGGCCGCGATGCGAATGATGTTATTCCACCAGTTGTAGCGCGGGAACACAAACACCTCGCCCTCCTCGAGGCGGGCCCACTCGCGGGCATCGCCGGGCTTGTACTGGAACGTCCTCCGGTTTTCCCCCTCGATGTTCTTGTACATGGGCACGGGCTTGCCGTCCATGTAGGCCCAGCCACCGGCCACCGGATCGGCGGGGTCGCAGTTCGGATAACGCGCCAGGATCTGTCGCGTGCCGTTGAGGAACAATTGCCGAAAGTAGACGTCCTTGAATCCCTGCGTCCCGACGTCGGCCTTCATGATGCTGCCCTGGTGGGGCTGCCAGCCGCGGACCGTCCGGCCGCCGATCAGGACCGGCGCCTCCTTGGCCTGAGCCCGGTAGGTGATCGGCGCCTCTGCCGTGCCCGAGTCTTCTGCCCCCAGCCCGAAAGGCCGCGACAGCTCGTAGAGGCCGCCCGACACGAAGACGTTGACCGGCCCGAGCAGCGGCCCCGCGGCTTTCCGCTTACGGATCTCGTCCCGGGCTCGCTCCAGAGTCGCAAAGGGGCCATCGGTCCGGTCCGGGTTGGCCGTGGCCAGGCTCCCCGACCAGGCGTCATTGCCAGCCACCGCGACGTAGAAGTCCGTCGTTTTCGCTGCGGGTCCGGCGGGCTCCACGGCGCCGATCCGGCCGCAGCTCAGGGCCAGCACTGCCGTCAGGCCTGCCAACCCAACCCGGCCCATTCCCCGTTCAGGTCCATGCATCATCGCTCGTCTCCCGCAACCCCACCCCTGCCCCTGCCAGCAAGCACCGCGAAGCCCGTCGACCTAGCGCCGACCGATGAACGTAGCCGCTAGCGGGCCGTTCCGACAGTGCCGTGGACGTTCCCTCAGGGCTTCAAGAAACTGCCCTGCAACCCGATTCCCATGGTGATCTCCCATCCTCACGGCGCCGCGACGCGCAAGGTAAAGCGCTGGGCGGCCTCGCCGCCGCGATGATTGCGGACGCGCCAAGCCACGGCAAACTCGCCGACCGCGGGTGGCGTGCCGCTGAGCAGTCCGGTGGCCGCATCGATGGCCAGCCAGGGCGGCGCCTCAACCAAAGCGAACTCGAGCACATCGGGCGTCCAGAAGGCCGGATTGTAGCCGCCGCGGCAGAGGACATCGCCCACCGAACGGATGACGCCGGGCTGGCTGCGCCAGGGCTGAACCGCCCGCGCGCCGGCGTCGGGTTGACTCCAGATGAAGGGCCGCGGCGCCTCAGCGTAGTCGGAAGGCCCACTCTCGCGCCCGGCGGCATCCACGGCGACGACGCGGTAGAAAGCCCGGTTGGCAAGCGCCACGGCAAGCGTCGGCCCGACCACTTGCAGGGAGCATTCCGGGGTCTCTGCCAGCAGGTTCGCCGTCTCGTCCACCTTACTGACAAAGTCCTTCTTCGCCTCGAACTCTTCCTGGGTGCGGCAGAAGCCCCGCCCGACCAGCTTGCGGAACGAAACACGGCTGGCCGTGAAGCCCTTCTCGTCCGCTGCAAAGACGCCGTAGCGCACCGGCGTTGTGCCCTTGGGATTGGGCGTCCACGCCAGGATGACGGTCCCCGCCTGCGGGTCGGCCTTGACCGTGAGGTTGAGGGGCACCCCGGGCGCCTCACAGCGGAACGAGCGCACCGCGGACCAGGGGCCCCAGACGCCGCGGACATCCCGGGCCCGGACGCGCCAGTAGTAGGGCGTGCCCGGGTTCAGCAGGCCAAGGCCCGGCACACGCCAGGACGAGGTGCCGCGCTGCGGCGTATGCGACAGGAGCTTCTCGAAGTTTGGCGAGAGCGGCCAGCGCAGGTCGGCAAAGGCGCTGACTTCGAGGTGGTAGTCCGCGATCACCGCACCGTCCGGGTGAGTCGGGGGGGTCCAGCTAAAGGCGACGTCGGTGCCGGAGACCAGCGCCTCGGCCGCGGGCTCGGTAAGGACCGGCGCCGCGGGCCGGTGCCAGGCGGGCCGTTCGGTCCAGGCGTGGGTGAGGCGCACCGCGCGGCCGGCGGGTGACTCATCGCGGTAGACGAGGCTGTTCTCGCCCACGCCCAGCCCCGGCAGAGCCAGGCTGGCCATCTGCAGGTCGGTGTCGAAGGCGATCTGGCTGACCGCGCTGCCAGACGGGATGGTCAAGCGCAGCCACCAGGCGTATTGGGGCTTGTTCTGCGGGGAGAGTCGCTCGTCAAGGGACACCTGCCGGTCGAACGCGCCTGCTTCCGCAAACTCTGCTAACGGCTCCCAGGCCTTGCCATCGGCCGACAGTTCAAGCGTCACCGCCGCGGCCGGCGCCTGAACGCTGCCCTTGATGCTGACCACGCCACCGACCATGACATAGGCCGCCGCCTGCCGCCAGACCACGACCGCCGGGGTGGCGGGGTTCGCCGACGCGAGCCCCACGGCCGCGGGCGGGGCCAGGTTGGCGACGCTCGCCATACCGCGGCGCGCCGTTTCGCCGACCAAGTCCGGCGCATAGCGCAGCTTGCCGTTGCGTAAGGCGGAGTAGGCGTTGCCGCCCCAGACGTTCAGACAGCCCGTGCCGTCGCCGTGGGACTTGCCGTCAGGCATGATCTTGGCCGCGGTGTATTCCTTGCCCACACGGTCCCAGCGCCACTCGATCGACTCGCCGGGCCGCAGGACGTAGTTCATCGTGTGCCCGCTGCGCCCCCCGTGGCTGCCCTTGCGCTCGCCCTCGTAGCCGAAGAGCGTGGCGCTGAACTGGTCGGTCAGAGGATCATCGTTGGCCAGGATGCCGTAGGTATGCGTGCGCTTGATCAGGTCGTGGTCGCGGACCACCTCTGCCTCGGCCGCGATCGTCTCATTGTCCCGCAACAGGTAGACGCAGTGTTCGTCGCCGTCGAGGAGATGGTAACCGCCGTCGTAGAACGCCTCGCTGACGGCGTGGCCGACGGGGTAGCCGCGGCGGGTTTGCAGGCCGGCGGCTTTCCACAGGTCCGCGATCACCTGCGCGTCGTCGCCACAGAGGGTGTAGCCGTAGACGTTGAAGGTCTTGACCGGATCCTGCACCTCGGCGTCCCAGGTGGTGGCATGGAAACGCTGTCGGCGCGTGAACTCCCAGATGGCGCGGGCCCGGTCGCGCTCCTCGGTGTAGGCTCCCACCGCGGCCGCGGCGATCTCCGCCGTTGTGCCCCAACGGCCGCGGCCGTTGACGCTCAGCCAGGGGTTCACTACGTCCGTCTCGCCGCGGTTCTCGAGGCGCACGAAGCGGTTGAGTTGCCAGCCCTGCTGATAGGCGGCATAGCCGACCGGCTCGCGAGTGAAACGGTCGTCAACCTCGCCAGCGACACTCAACGAGTAGACGCCAGGGCTCTCGGTCAGCTTCACCGTCTGCTCCCGCGGACGGTCATCAGGCAGCGCGGGCGCAGACGCCATGGGCGGGCCTTTCACCGCCGCCAGGGCGGAAGCCGCCAGAAGTGCGGTGCAGGGGAGCAGATGAGACAGGCGGCAGGCGGCATGCATCGGATCACCCTTTCGAGCCACGGTCCCTCGTCTTCTGATGCCGTACACGGCCGATTCCTGACCGAATATACCGCCAGGACTTGCCGACTTCGCCTGGCCGGTGGCGGGCGAGGTAATCGGTCCCGCTCAGTCCGCAATGGCCCCCGCAGCGGTCGCGAAACGCGACTCAACCGCAAGCGCGCCCTTTTTTCGACCTGTGCAATAAGAGAGTCCGTCTGAAGCGCTGAAGGCGCGCTGCCATACCAGCCCAGGGCAACGCCCTGGGAATAGAATGGTTATGGGTTTGAGCCCTGTAGGGGCGAGCCATCTACCCTACCTTCGCACC
>CAILKC010000111.1 GCA_903834675.1 uncultured Victivallales bacterium
ACGCCTGCCAGAGCCAGCAGGTCCTTCGGGAAGGGAAGACGGTGTATGTCCGCGGAGCTTGAGATCGCCCGCCAGTAGGTTGCGAAGGCGGGGAATCACCTGCTGAACGCCGACAACAACCTCGATGCCGCTCGCGGGCCCTGCGACACGGTGTGCTTTCACTGTCAGCAGGCTGCCGAGAAGCTCCTGAAAGCAGTTCTGGCGGCTCGGGGCTGACCGCGGCCACACCGCTGCCGCGATACTCCTCGGCGCTACGGCTGAGCAGTTCAGCACGGGTCCGTTCCAGCTCCGGCTCCATCTGGCGGTCGGCGGCGAAGTTCAGGCTCTTGAAGCGTTCGCTGAAAGGCACTGAACCGCGGGTCCGGTCAAGGTTCCGTCGGGTATCCTGGGGCGTCTCGCCGATCAGGCCTCGGCCCAGATGCGGCGCAGGTATGCCATCGCCTTGGCAAACTCCGCAAAGCGTTCGCCGGGCGTGCCGCATTCGAAGGCCATGTACTGCGAGTAGCCGATGGCCTTCAGCGCCGCAAAACCGGGGCGGAAGTCGGTGTGACCCGTGCCGGGCCAGAGGCGGTGGCTGTCGGCCAGGTGGACATCGCGGACCAGGGCCCCGGCCGCGCGGATGGCGGCCCCCATGTCGGCTTCCTCGATGTTCATGTGGAAGAAGTCGGCCATCACGCAGACCCCCGGTTTGCCGACGTCCCGCGAGATGTCGACCCCATGCTGCAGGGTGCAGGGCCACCACTGTTCGTAGCGGTTCAGCGGCTCGATGATGATCTCCACGCCACAGGCCTGGGCGCAGTCCGCCAGTTCGGCCATGACCGCGCTGAGCAAGCGGCGCTCGACCTCCGCCGTCGACATGAGAGGTGACAGATCGGGGAGGCGCTGTCCGCCCTCCATCTTGATCGCGATCAGCGGCGCCATGATGACGCCCAGCGCCCCCACCTCCCCAGCCATGGCCAGGGCGTCCTTGAAGGCCTGGATCGCCTTCTGGCGCTCGTCCTTACGGGCGTCGAGGACAAACTGGCTCGAGGAGGACATGGTGCTGGCGCGCACGCCGGTGGCAGCGCTCGCGGCCTTGATCTCGCCGAGCAACTCCCGCCGGCTGCTGGCTGTCACCTCGATGGCCGCCAAGCCGAGGCGCGCCGCGTTCTCGAAGCGCTCGGTGGTGGTCTTTCCGGGAACCATGTACTCACGGGCAGAAAATTGGATGCTCATCGGATCCTCGCTTACGACCTGTACGGAAAACGCACAAAAGCCCCATCATCCCAGCAGGACACGGAAGCCGGCTGCCGCGAAATGCGTGTCCTTGGTGAGAGCGTCCCGCGTCTGCTGCGCTGCCATGGCGCAGAAACTCAGACAGTCCGTGAAGGAGTACTCGTGGTCCAGATGGCTGACGAAGTACGCCTGCGCCTGATCGAAGAGCTCGCGATCCGTCCAGATGACCTGACAGACCCGCGAGGCGGTGACGGTCTCGAAGAACGGCCGGATCAGATGGACCGGCCCGCGCGTCTTCAACAGAGTCGCGGTCTCATCGAGGATGTAGTCGGTGGTCACGAAGCAATGCCCTGCCGCCCGCGCGGCACGCAGGATGGCGACGGCGCGCTCGTGCTGGTCATCCGCCGACACCAGCAGGGCGTAGAAGCCGCTGGTGTCAACGAAGGTTGGAGTCCGCATAGATGGCTTCGTCCATGTTGGCGTTGGTCATTGGCCGTCCCTCGGCCACAGCCATCTCGCCTAGAGCGTAGAAGGGGTCATCCGTACTCGCCACCGGGTCGTTGTAGGGCTCCAGCCTGATGACCGGCTTGCCCCGGTACGTGAGGACCAGGCGCTCGCCCTTGGCGACCCGGCGGACGATCGCGTCCGCCTGGCGGCGCAGGGTCAGCATCGTGACCGTCTCCATGGACTCTCCTGTACGGGGCTCCAGAGAAGATGAACTACAAGTTCAACTTAGTACCATGCCGACAATGCGTCAAGGGCTGCCTTGGCTGGAGAAGGGCTCGGTGCAGAAGCCCTCGGCGTCGGCCCAGGCGCGAATGGCGGGCCAATCCGGGTCGGCGGTGGTGCAGGTGATCCACAGGCGGTTGCCATGGCGGAGCTGCCCGGCGATGTGGCGGAAGTAGTCCAGGCGGGTGCCGAAGTCAGGTTTGCGGAAGCCGCACCAGACCGGGTTGATGACGATGCCGGCGAAGTGCTCCTGCAGCTCCTCGAGGCGGGTGAAGGGGTAGTGATACTCGGCGCCGCGGATGCGCATGCCGGACTCGGCCAGCGCCTTGGCGTGCCGGCCCCATTCGCCGCAGCAGTGGAAAAACACCCCGCCGAAGGCGTCCGCGAGGCGCTTCATGTAGGGAATTCCGAACTCGGCGAACCCCGCCGGTGAGAGTAGCGGCATGTAGTCCTCGATGAGCATGATGCCGTATCGGTGTGGCAGCCAGAGGTAGGGCCAGAGGTTGCCATCGAGCCGCCCGGTACGCTCGAGGAGGGTCGTCGCAAAGCGCAGGTTGCTGTCGCAGACCCGCTCGAGGAAGCGGTGCAGTTTGGCGGCGTCCGTCAGCATCGCGGTGAGCAGCTCTTCCTGGTTGAGGACGAGTGCGGCCGTGTTGAGCACCCCTTGCATATCGGGCGTACGAAAACCCAGGTCCCGGATGCCGGTGACGTCGCGGAGGTGTTCCCAGAGCGCTACGGCGGGGTCGCAGTCGGGGTTGTCGGGTGACGGCGTCAGGTCAAGCGCCTGGTCCAGCGTCTGCGCCACCGGGTGGATGAAAGGCCGGCCATCCGCCGATACCTCGATCCGGCCGCCCCAGGGCTTGGCGGTGGTGATGGTGCCGAAGTCCGGGAACAGCGCCGCTGGCAGGGTGGCGCCGCTGGCCGCCCAGGTACGGGTGGCCTCGATGGCCAGAACGCGCATCTCCGGCAGCGGCTTCTGGCGGTACGGCAACGGCGCCACCGTGCTTACCACCACGGGCCAATCGCGGCTCTGCCAGTACTGATCGATGTCGGGCATACCCTGTGCCTCGTTTCTTCTGCGCCCCCGCGGGGTGAATTCATGACCAAGGGTCCAGCATACCACCTCCTGCGGATCTGTCCAGAGCGCTGGTCCACCCCCCGTAACCCCCTCAGAAGCCGTGCAGAAATCGGGGCGGAATCGGGATCGGGATCGTGCCTGGCTGAACCACGTAAAGTGGCTTGCGGACGGCATCTCTAATCCGCCTCGCGCCAGACGGGCGCCATCCCTGGAGCCGGCGGTCCCCGCCGTATCCCCATCCCTGGAGCCGGCGGTCCCCGCCGTATCCCCATCCCTGGAGCCGACGGTCCCCGCCGTATCCCCAGCCCTGGAGTCGGCGGTCCCCGCCGTATCCCCATCCCTGGAGCCGGCGGTCCCCGCCGTATCCCCAGCTGCGGCCACAGGCCCGCGGACGTGAGTCGCTATCTCGGCGCGGTCGCGACGGGCTCCACCGAGAGGTTGTCCAGGTAGAAGACGCCAGCGCCGTCCTTGGTCGAGACAAACCCCAGCCAGTCAAAGCGTTTGAAGGCGGAGCCGTAGGCGAGGTCGGGGCGCTCGATGACCTTGCCCTCGGGCAAACGGAGGGTGATGGCGAAGGTGCCGTCGGCCTGCGCGCCCAGCTTCGCACTCATCTGCAGGTGTACCCACTGGCCTGCCGGTAGGGTGGCGAGCGTCTGGCCGCCGGCGGTCAGGGTGCCGTCGGTGTCGACCTGAAAGGCGGGGCCATTGGCGAACTCGGCGCCGGTGACCTTGTAGTCGCGCCATTCGCCGACGAACTGCGCGCCGGTCTCCCAGCGCAGGTCAACCTGGACCCGGGCGCTGCCGGCGCCGAGCAAGGGCCGGTAGTAGAGGTGGGGGTTGTAGTAGGCCTTCTGCCCGGGCGCGTCCTCGATCTTGAGGCAGCGCTTGCCCGTCGCCGCGGTTTCCTCAGTCACCCGGGCCTTACCAGCCTTCTCGTCCTCCTGCGTGGTCGCCAAGGCGCTCTTGCCACCCACGGGGACCGTCTCGAAGTCATCGAGGATCGGCTCGGGCGGCAATTCGGGGGGCAGGCGCGGCGCGGGCGGAAAGGCGCGCGGCGCCAGGACCAGCGCTGGGCCGCTCTTGGTGAGGCGTCCGGCCTGGCTGTAGTCGAAGGGTTTGAAGCCAATCTTCTCGGCCGGGGAGCCGGGCTTGAGGGTGAAATCGCCCTGTTTCGGGTCGACAAAGAGCGGATCGGCGATCAGCGAGTGGGTGTCCTGGCCCTTGGCGCGCCACTCGTCCCAGGTCCAACTGGCGAAGCGGAAAGCGGGCTCGACCGGGTTCCAGTAGAGGTTGCGGTCGAACGCATAGAGGCCCTTGTCCCAGGCGTGGGTGGCAAGCAGTGGCCCTTCGTCCCAGACGATGAGGTTCTGCTCGACGGTGTAGGTCAGGTGCTCCTCACCGCGGCAACGTCCGATATGGCCACCCATGCCGTAGGCGAAGATGTTGTTGCGGGCGAGGTTATCGCGGCCGTAGTTGCAATGGAACGCATGGGTGGTAACGCGGTAGACGAGGTTATCCTCGACCCGCACTTCGCTGCTGCCCTCATCGAGGTAGATGCCGCAGGCCCAGGGCACGCCGAACTGGTCATGGATGACGTTACCGCGGATGACGGTGCCAGGCTGGGCGCCGAGGGTGTAGATGCCCGCCTGGTCGCCGAGTACCTCCTGGGGCATCCAGGAGATGCGGTTGAAGGCGATCAGGTTATCGCGCGCCGGGCCGGGCTCGTAGCCCCAGGTCCAACCCACCGAAAAACCACTGTAGTAGAAGTCAAACAACTCATTGTGTTCGAGCACGTTACTATGACTTCGTCCGACCCAGACACAGACCGCCGCCGGGTGCAATCTGCCGCCGTGGGCAAAGAGGCTGTCACGGACGGTGTTGTGGCTGGCCACGAGGGCGTCATCCTGGTGCGTCACGCCCTCGCCGATCTTGACGCCGCCGCCGCCGAGGTCGGTGAATTCGCAGGTTTCGACGCGGTTGCGCTTGCAGGCGCGGCCCAGTTCGAGGGCATAGCCGCCCAAGTGGGTGAAACGGCAGCGCACGAAGGCGCAGTCCTGGGCGCCGACAGCGCTGACGGCGGCGGGCATGGAGTACTCGGCTTGGGAGATGCAGTTGCCTTGCGGCGGGGTGACCCAGTTGGCGTAGGCCAGGGTGAGACCGCGAAACTCGACGTGGCTGACGCTTTGCCCCGCGGCCGCCTCGCCCCGGATCTCCACCAGACTCGCCAGACGCGGTGCCACCGCTAGGACCGCCGCCGGATCCTCGCCGGGCAGAGGCAGATAGCGCAGGGTGCCCGAGGGTCGATCAAGATACCACTGACCCGGTTGCGTCAGGGCCTCGGCGACGTTCTCGACCCGATAGCGCGTACCGCGTTCAAGGCTGCGGAAGGTGGACGCCGCCAGGGTGACCTCGCGCCCCGAGACCGACTTCAGCGGCAGACGCGAGGTGGACCAGCAGTGGAAGGCGTGGACCTCGATGTCGCCGGGGTTGGCCCAATCGGCCCGTAACTCGCCCTCGCCGCAGCGGAAACGGTCGTAGCGCCGGGCGGGCAGACCGGGCGAGGCAGGCAGTTGCTCGCGCACAAAGAAGTACCCATCGGCGGGGAGCACGGGCCGGTAGCGGCGGGCGTCATCGACGAAGAATTGGGTGAAGGACCACTGGCCGGCGGCGACGTCAGGCAGGCTGGCCTCCCAACGGCCTGCGGCCTGCTTCCAGGCGCGGATGCGACGGCCACCCGAGAGCACGGGCGTCTCGCCGGGGTAGGCAGCGAAGATCACGGGGGCGCCTTCGGCCCCACTGCAGGCCGGGGTGATCAGCAGCGCTTCGGACAGTTCATAGAGGCCAGCGCGGAAGCTGATGAGAGCACCCGCCCTGAGCTTGCCCTCGGCCTTGAGCCGCACGATCTCGTCGCGGGCCCGAGTCGGGGTGGCAAAGGGGCCATCGGTCTTGGCGCCGTTGGGCTCGGCCAAGGCGCCGGACCAGCTGTCGTTCCCCTGAGGGGAGACGTAGAGCTGAACTTGACCGGCTGGCGCTGGGACATCCTGCGCCAGGGCGACCGCCAGCAGCGCACTGACGACAGCGAGAACTCGGGTCATGGGTAGTCTCATGGATGGTGTCTCCCGCCGTGGACCGGCCCGGGACCGGCACGCCGACTGCGGCGCGCCTGGGATTCAGCTCGGCGCGCTCACTCTAGCGCAGCCCCTGGCGGGTGCAATACTTGCCCGCAGAGAGTAGTGTAGGCGCCCTGCTCGGCGGCGCCCGTAGAATGGAGCGGCCGCGGCGCGCGGCCACTGCCCACGAGGCCGTGGGCGGTCCACAAGAGTTGGAGCGGCCGCGGCGCGCGGCCACTGCCCACGAGGCCGTGGGCGGTCCACAAGAGTTGGAG
>CAILKC010000112.1 GCA_903834675.1 uncultured Victivallales bacterium
CCGGGGTTCCACTGACTGGGCTTCCAGGTCGCGTTCTTCTGCCATTCGACGTGGCCATCAGTGAAGGCGAAGTTGCCGCCGTCGTTGTGGGGGTCCAGGAGTCGCAAGGTACCGGGTGCTATAAAGGGGTAAACCTGGTTGAGAGTGTCCAGGCCATAGGCGCCGTCGTTGCGCGACTCGCCGAAGGCAATGGTGTTCGTGGGGTTGACGACCGCACCGACGGTGACCCCGACGGTGGCACTACCACCCAGGAGAGTGGCGTTGTAGATGTAGCTGAGTATCTTGTCGGTCTTGGACGGGCAGAGGAAAATCTGCAGATCGCCGACATAGGACGCGATTTGCCCGGAAAAGCCTCCCGCGGGCACTCCGGTGGGCAGCCAAGCGGTGACCCAGTAGTTGCGCGGCCAGTACTCCGGGTTGTCCTGGGTGTACATCGTGATGGCGAGGCCGATCTGCTTCTCCTTGCTCACGCAGGCGACCGCCCGGGCTTTCTCGCGGGCTTTGGCCAGCGCCGGCAGCAGCATGGCCGCCAGGATCGCGATGATCGCGATGACTACCAGCAGTTCGATGAGGGTAAACGAACGGAGACGCTTCCACACGGTTTTCACGACTGCACTCCTTCTACTCGATACTCTTTGGACACTCCCGATGTCGCCGCATCGGACACGACCACTCGGGCCGGAGTCCAGTCCGCTGATCACGACAACTTGGGTTCGACGGGCGGCAGTATGAGTGCGGACGCTGGGAAAGCAATAGAACCCGCGGCAAATCGGCGGCGCCCGGCGGCATCGGGCCGGGGCGGTTTCAAGAAAGAGCCCCCCCGCTGGGTCTGGCAGGCGTCTGCCTAGGCCCCCGCTGGCCTCCCTGGAGCCCGCGATGCCAAGGACCCACCGGGGCCGGGTTCGCGGTACCCGCCGTCGGCAAGACCGCCGTCGGCAAGACCGCCGTCGGCAAGACCCAGAGACGGCGGAAGCCCCGGCAGAGCCGGTGCGGACCGCCGACCTCCAGGCGGTCCGCCACGTTCCGGGCGGACCGGAAGGGAACCGCGTCTAACCCTGGAGCCCGCGATGCCAAGGACCCGCCGGGGCCGGGTTCGCGGTATCCCCCGAGCCGACAGTTACGCCACGCCGCGGCCGGGTTGGCGTTACGGCTGCCCGCTGAGGCTCACGATACAGTGGATGGCGACGGCGGGGAGGGCCACGGACCAGCCCTTGCCGTCCGGCGTAAGGGTGAGGGCCCGGCGCTTCGGGTAGAGCACTTCGGCTCGGGTCGGGACGAAGCCGATGTCGCGGAGGCTGAGCCGTGCGCCCGGGATGGGGATCGCGTCGCCGTTCAACGTCTTCACGGTGCCATTCAGCAGGTCCTGCACCTTAAGTGGTCTTTGCAGTAGGTCAGCATGCAGTTGACGCGGGCGCGCCTGAGGCTCTCCTCCCACTCGCAGACGTCGAGTTTATCCAGCCGCTGCAGGGGCGGATTGGGCGAGTGGTGGTCGATCAGGTAGTTGCGGTAGGAGTCCTTGTAGCGTTGCGTCCTGCCGGTCATGAGCGTTGTCTCCTGCTCTGTCTCTCCGTCTCCCTGTCCCCCGGCTGGTCGCGTCGGCTGGACGAGTTCCGGAGTTCAGGCGGGCGGGCGAACCACCGAGAGCTGGCGGAGGTAGTCGCGGAAGGTCTCCGGCGAGTTCACGCCGCCACCCATGCCGCTGAGATTGATACCGCCGTAGGGAACGCCGAGGGGGAAGACATTGTGGGCGTTAATCCA
>CAILKC010000113.1 GCA_903834675.1 uncultured Victivallales bacterium
CTTTCCGCCTGGGGTGGCCGGCGCCGCGACGGTGCGCTTGGGCGATCGGGACATCCCTGCCGTCGCCAGCGGTTCTGACGGTTGGGCCGAGTGGCAGCTTCCGCCTATCCTGGCACCGCGCTTGACGGTGACCCTCCCGGCCGGAACGCCGACGGCGGCGCTTGGCGTGCTCGCCGTACCGGCGCAGAATGCGGCCGCACAGCGGCCCTACAGGTTAGCCCCGGACTTTCCCGCGAAGTACCCCGATAGTGGTCGCGAGCTTGCGGATGGCGCCGTCTCGACCGACGGCTTTCCGGACGGTCGTACGGTCGGGTGGCTGAACCTGGCGCCCAGCGTCACCTTCGACCTCGGCCAGGAGCAGCCGCTGGAGCGGGTGCGCATCCACGCCCAGGGGGGTGGCTATGCAGCGGTAAGCTTCCCGGCTGCCGTGGAACTGGCCGCGGGGGATGTCGGCGGCACCTGGCGCTCCCTGTCGCCACGGAGCCGCTCGCTGGTCTTCACGGTGCCGGCGGAGGCTCTTGACACCCGTCGGCTGGGGTGGGCCGAGTGCGAGCTGGGCGGCGTCAGTGCCCGGTTTCTACGTCTGCGCTTCCGCCCGTCCCAGGCAGGCTGGACCATGCTCAGTGAGATCGAGATCCTGAGCGCCGGGCGCAACCTGGCGGCAGCGGCGCCGTATGTGCTTCAGCCCCTGCCGTCCAGCGAGAGCGCGTACAGCGACAACCACGGTTACCTCACCGATGGCACCTATTCCGCCAGCGGCTGGCAAGGCTGCGCCGGCTGGAATGAGGGCACGCCGGAGATCACCGTCGACCTGCAAAGGCAGCTCCCCATCACCCTGATCGTGGTTCGTCTGCTGGGCGGCGGCGCCGGGGGGGTGTACTTTCCAGAGCGCGTGGACTCCAGTCTGTCCGTGGACGGGACGACGTGGAGTGCGGCTGGCAGCGCCAGCGACCGGCCCGCCGAGGGCTCGGCACAGGAACGCCGTGCGGGGGCGCTGTTCATCCGCTTCGAACCTCCCCAGGCGGCGCGCTTTGTGCGTTTGACGATCCAGCGGCGCGGCTGGGCTATGCTGCATGAGATCGAGGTGTATTGAGGAGATGGCGATGCGTATCCTGTTCCTGGACTTGGACACCTTGCGGCCGGACCACCTGGGCTGCTACGGCTATGCGCGCCAGACCAGTCCGAACCTGGACCGCATTGCCGCCGAGGGCGTGCGTTTCGAGGACTACTACTGCTCTGACGCGCCCTGTTTGCCCTCGCGCGCGGCGCTGGTCAGCGGCCAATTCGGCATCCGTACCGGAGTGGTCGGGCATGGCGGCAGCGCCGCGGATATGCGGCTGGAGGGTGCCGGGCGTCGCTTCCGCAGCGCCTTCTCGAACAACAGCCTCTGGATGGTCTGCCGCAAGGCCGGCCTGCGGACCGTCTCCGTGAGCCCCTTTGCTGAACGGCATTCGGCCTGGTGGTTCAGCGCCGGTTTCAACGAGACGATCAACACGGGCCAGGGCGGTCATGAGTCAGCTGAGGAGGTCACCCCTGCCGTCCTGAACTGGCTGGACCGCAATGCTGCTCAGGACAACTGGTTGCTGCACGTGAACTACTGGGATCCGCACACGCCTTACCGCGCCCCCGCGGAGTTCGGCAACCCCTTTGCCAACGACCCGTTGCCGGCCTGGCATACCCCCGCGGTGCTGGAGCAGAACCGGTCGTTGCCGGGCGGCCACGGGGCGCAGGAGGTCAACATGTGGGACAACCAGGTGGCGCCGCGCTATGCCGCTCGGCACCTGGGCGAAGTCCGCGATATGCACGACTGGCGCCGCCTGATCGACGGCTACGACTGCGGCATACGCTATATGGATGGCCACATCGGCCAGATTCTCGGCCGCCTTGAACAGGCCGGGGTTCTCGAGGACACCGCCATCATCGTCAGCAGCGACCACGGGGAATGTCTGGGCGAACTGAACTGCTACGGCGAACATGGCACCAGCGACTACATCACCCACCGTATCCCGATGATCATCCGCTGGCCCGGCGCGGGCAGAGGCACGGTCGATCATGGCCTGCACTACAACCTCGATCTGGCGCCGACCCTGGCGGAACTTCTGAACCTGCCCCGCTGGCCCGGCTGGCAGGGCAGCAGCTACGCCCCCGCCCTGCGCACCGGCGCCGAGTGCGGCCATTCTCAGCTCATCCTCGGGCAGTGCTGCCACGGCGCCCAGCGCAGCGTCCGTTTTGGCACCTGGTTCTACATCCGCACCCTCCACGATTTCTTCCACCTCTATCCCCGCGAGATGCTGTTCAACGTCGAACAGGATCCGCACGAGACCCGGGACCTGGCCACGGCGCGGCCGGAGGTGTGCGCCGAAGCGGCGCGCCTCATGCTGACCTGGCAGGAGGATATGATGCGCACCATGCCCGATGCCGTGGACCCGCTCTGGACGGTGCTGCGCGAGGGGGGTCCGGAGCATTCGCGCGGGCGCCTCAAAGCCTACTGCGAGCGCTTGCAGGCCACCGGTCGCGGTCAGTACATCGCCGAACTGCGGCGACGGCATCCCGGCGAACCGGCCTGAGGGGCGCCATGGCCATTCGCGGACAGTGGGGGTTTGGCCAGGAGCACCCGTGCAGTTACCTGCCCGGCCAGGCCGCCCGCCTGGAACTCCTGCGGGTCAGCGCCATCGATGTGGCGGAGTTTGAGACGCTGCTTGCGCAAGGCTACCGCCACTTCGGCACCCTGTTTTTCCGGCCGGCGTGCCGTGCCTGCCATGCCTGCGTACCTCTCCGCGTCTGCACCGGGGAGTTCCGTCAGACTCGTTCCGTCCGCCGCGTGCTCGAACGGGCCAGGGATCTTGACTTCGAGGTGTCGGCGCCGCTTCCCACGCCGGACGCCTACGCGCTCTACTGCCGGCACAAGGAACGCTTTCGGGACACCAACCCCGAGGCCGATGCGGTCAGCTACGACGAGTTCATCGAGTCGTTCTTTCAGGCGTTTCCCTTTTCCCGTACCCTGTCGATCCGGGAAGGTGGCCGACTGGTGGCCGTCTCCCATTTCGACCTCACGGCGCGAGTGCTGAGCGCGATCTACTGCTACTACGACCCTCAGGACTTACGGCTCAGTCCAGGCCGACTCGCGGTCTACCAGGAGATCGCCCTGGCGGCGCGGCAGCGGATTCCGTTTGTGCAGTTGGGCTACTACATCGCGGCCAACCCGCATATGCGCTACAAGTCTGGCTTCCGGCCCAATGAAGTTCTCTTGGGGGAAGATGAATGGGTGCCCTTCATGGACGGGCAGAACCGCTGCGGGCTGGATCCCGAGCGGCTCTTACGGGGTTTCCGTCCGCCCGGAAAGCCGCGGCTGGGGCCAGCGGCGCCGTCGGCACGGCCTTCTCCGGGCTGAGGGGGGCCTGACTTCCGCTCGCCGGCCTCTGAGCTGCGCCTGGGCTGCCGTCAGGTCGGGGTTGGCGCTGCCGCCCGGCCTTGGTCGGAGGCTGGCACGGTCAGCAGCAGCAGGACGAAGGCCACCGCGGCCACGACGCCGAAGCTGCCGTAGAGGGCGCGGAAGCCGAAATGCCGTGCCACCATGCCGCCCACGGCGCCGCCAATCATGCTGCCGAGACCGATGGTCACGGCGGAGAACAACGTCTGGGCGGTGCTCAACAGGCGGACGGGGACGATGCGGCTGACGTAGGTGACGCTCGAGCAGTGGTAGGCGCCGAAGGTCAGCGAGTGTAGTAACTGCAACGGCACCACGACCCATAGCGACGGCGCCAGGCAGAAGCTAGCCAGTCGCACCGTGATCCCCAGCAGTCCCAGGGCGAACAGGTTGCGCACGCCGATGTGGTCCATGATGCGGCGGCTGTAGTAGATCACCGGGATTTCGCTGAGGGGGCCCAGCAGCCAGATCAGGCCGGCTTTCTCGATCCCGTGTTCCTTGGCCAGGTAGAGGGTGAAGAAGCCGTAGTAGCTCATCAAGGCGAAACGCCCGAGGAAGGCGCACAGGGTGAAGCAAAGGAACTGTGGTCGGCAGAGCTCGCGGCAGGCAGCCAGGGTGGACTGGTGCGGCGGCGCCTTGCCGTGGGGGAGGCTGCTCGGGGCAGCATTGACGGCGGCTGGGATCAGCGCGAGGCTCGCGAGGTGGAACAATCCCGCGACCGCCACTGCGACCAGAATCATGCGACCGTCCCGACTGCTGCCGATGCCCAGGGGCTCCAGCAGTAACAGGCAGCCGACGAACGCCAGCGAACCCCCAACCCGGATCTTGCCATAGTCGCCGCCATGGGTGCTGAGGTAGCGGAAGGTAATCCCGTCCGTGAGCGGGACCAGCGGTCGATAGAAGAGCCCGAACAGCGCCGCGGTGCCCAGCGCCGCCGTGAGGCCATGAACCAGGCCAAACAGCTGGAACGCCGGGATGGCGCCGCACATGCAGAGGGCCAGAACCAGCCGCGGCCGACCGCTGTAGTCCGATAGGTACCCCCAGAGCGGCGGCGCCAGCACCGCCATCGCCTCTAAACACCCTTGAATCAGCCCGATCTGATCCTCATGGAACCCCCGCAGGAACAGAAGCTTCTGCAGGTATGGCGTGACGATGGCAAAGGGCACGAAGAGCGCCAGGTAGACCAGTAGAAAGCGCCCCGCCATCCCGGGCGGAAACGCCCTCGGAAAAGCCGAGGGGGAGGCTGGGCTGTAGGCGCGGGATTTCAGCACCCGGCACCCTGCTTTTTCAGGCACGGCTGCCTCATGCGCCGGGCGACCAGGTTGCGACCGGACGAGGATGGACTACGGTCGGTCGGCCGGCGAGCAGGCTCGCGACTTCCGCCTCGACCGCGGCGACGCCCTCGGCGTTATCGTGGATTTCCATGACCAGATCGCTGCTGCACGACGCCCCGGGCTGGAGCACTGTCACTCGCCCCTTCTCGCGCTCAAACGTCTTGGGGTTGGGAAGGTTCATGCCAGGCTCCAGGCCGGTGACGTAACCCTCGCGTCCGCCGACCGTGTTCTTCCACTGGGTAAAGCAGGGGAGTTGAGCCTTCGGGTAGCGCAGCACGACCCCGCTGTCGCCGTCAGCGTTGCGGAGCATGGCCAGGGTCATGCCATCGCTGCCCACGGCCAGGTCGTGCCAGTAGCACTGCTCCACGTACCCCGGCGTGGGGCCGAGGTAGGTATCGTAGCCGCGGATGCCTTCGACCGCCCGGGCATCGCGCGGCGCCACGGCCAGACTCGGGGCAATCAGGCGTGCCCCCGCATCAAGGAATGGCATGCCGAAGTTGCAGTGATACAGCAATTCGACTTCGTCGGGCACCTCACGCAGGTTGACGATGCGGTCACAGATGCTGACTCGGTTCGAGCCGACCGTGGTGCTGATGCGCGTGACCAGCCGCAACTGCGGGCAGAACAGCATCGACTCGTCGACCACGCCGATCACCGTCAGCTCCGTGGGCGGGCCGGGCTTGATCTGGATCTCGACCCGGTTCGCTGGCAGGTTCGCGATGCGGCCGTGCAGGGTCAGGTTCACCTTCGCCGGATTGCCGTTGTTGTCGGGGACGACATCGGTGCAGGGCGGGCCATTGGAGCTGAGGCCGCAACGCACGATGCACTCGTCGAAGCCCTTCAGCCAGCCCAGGCCGCCCTGGTCCAGCGGGTTGATGAACCAGGGGTTGACCGGCCCCGCCGTGGGCGCCTGCCAGCCGATGAACGTGCCCCGGTAGGACCCCCGCCACAGCCCCATGCCGCGGGTTGGCACCAGGGTGAACGACAGCGCGCCGTTGTCCACCTCAATAATGTCCACCCCCTCACAGAGCCCGCCGTGCAGAGTCCGCTTACGGACGGCCCAGGGGACCTCGGACGGCACCGCCACCACGCTCGGATTCAGGTCGAGGCGGTCGACAAAGACCCGTTGCGCGACATCGGTCAGGGTCCAGGAACGAAGGTTCGCCATAGGAGCATCTCCAAAGAATATTCGCGGTCAGCACGCGGGGTACCATACCCGCCGCCGCCGCCTGGCGCAATCCTGGCCTGGGTGGCTATAGTTGCGCCGGATGCCGACCAGGCGCTGGACACACTCTCTATCACGGAGGCGCTGCAGATGGCCAAAGACACGATCGACCTTGTCTTCATCGGGGCGGGCAGTCTGTCGACGATGTTCCACTACCCGGCGCTGGCCGACATGCCTGACGTCCGCCTCAAGGCGGTGTGCGACCTGATCCCCGAGCGGGCTCAACGCAATGCCAAGACGTTCAACATCCCGAGCGTTTACACCAACTATAAAGAGATGCTGGAGAAGGAGACCTTCGACGCGGTCTACGTCGTCATGCCGCCTCAGGACAGCTTCGACCTCCTGGCGGACTGCCTGGGGCGCGGGCTACATACCTTCTCCGAGAAGCCGCCCACGGTGACGACCTTCCAGACCAAGGTCCTGGCCGCGCTGGCGGAGAAGAACGGCTGCATCACCCAGATCGGCTTCCAGCGCAAGCATGTACCGCTGGTCAAGGCCTTGCGTCAGCGGATCGAGAAGCGGGGCCCCATCGACCAGTTCTTCAGTGAGTTCATCAAACCCTCGCCGACGGGCGGGCTGTACTACAAGGGCCGCATTGACATCCTGACCTGCGACGCCATCCACATGGTGGACACGGCCCTGTGGTTCGGGGACGCCTCCATGCCGGAGATCGCCAGCGTGTCGCGGCAGTCATACACGGATCAGAACGTGAAATACAACGCCCTGATGCGCTTCGCCAATGGCACCAGCGGCTTCTTCAGCGCCACCTGGAACTCGGGGCGACGGCACCTCTCGGTACACCTGCACGGACAGAATTGCTGCGCCGTCATCGATATCGAGAACCAGGGCACCTACTTCGATCCCGAGCATCCGCAGGGGGTGACCCTGACTGCGGTCGAAGCGGCCGGCTCAGACAAGCCCTTCCGGGTGCTGGGCTTCTATGACGAAAGCCGCGAGTTCATCGAGGCGGTGCGGGCCAAGGACCCTGGCCTGACGCAGTCTTCGTTCCAGAAATCGGTGCGCACCATGGCTGTGGTCGAGCGCATTCTGGCCGACCGTATGGGCTGACGAACGCGGGGTGGCGAGCATGGACTTCACGGGTTATTTCACCGGCTTTGCCGACGAGGCCGGGGCCGATCTGGACACCCAGATCCGGGCGACGCAGGAGCTGGGCTGGTCCTGCATCGAAGCGCGGAACCTCGGCGGGACGAACATCCATGACTTGCCCGAGGCGGAATTTGACCGTGTCTGCGGCAAGTTGGCGGACGCCGGCATCCGGGTCAACTGCTTTGGCTCGACCATCGCCAACTGGGGCAAACAGATCACCGCTCCATTCGATGCCTCGCTCGCCGAAGCCCAACGAGCCATCCCACGCATGCAACGCCTGGGCACGAAGCTGGTGCGCATCATGAGCTTTGCCGTGCTGAAGGACCGCGGCCCGGAAGACCAGATGGCCGAGGAACGCTTCCGGCGAGTGCGCGAATTGCAGCGCCTGTTTGCCGACGCCGGGCTCACGCCGGTGCATGAGAACTGCATGAACTACGGCGGCATGGGCTACACCTACACGCTGCGGTTGCTGGAGAATGTGCCTGGACTGAAGCTGGTATTTGACACTGGGAACCCGGTATTCAGTGACGATCTCAGCAAGCCGGCGCCGTATCCGAAGCAGTCGTCCTATACCTTCTACAGCCAGGTGCGCGAACACGTCGCCTACGTCCATATCAAAGACGGTATCTGGGACGCTGCCACCGGTAAGACGCGCTTCACCTTTGCCGGCGAGGGGCACGGCGACGTGCCGGAGATACTGGCGGACCTGCTCAAACGAGGCTATGACGGGGGCATCTCCATCGAACCCCACCTGGCGGTCGTGTTCCACGATGCCGCGGTGCAGTCCGAGGCGGAAGTGCGCTGCCGCAACTACATCGAGTACGGTCGCCGGTTACGGCGGTTACTCGAGGCGCTCTGAGGGGTCCCCCGCATCCCCCTCGGCAACCCGTCCCAGGCCAGTGGCGTGGAGCGCTAACTTGCGGGCGCGGAGTCCGCCCGCCATCACCAGCGCGGCGCGGTCGGCGCGTCGGCGGGTCCCTTCGGCGCACTCTTCTCGGCGCGCCCCGGCGGGGCTGGGGCTGGAGCTGGAGCGGCTTCGGGGCGCTCCTCAGCAGGCGCCTGGACCGCCTTGGCCGCGGCGGGAGTGTCCTTGCCGAGAGTCACCAGAAAAACCTGGCTCTCCACGTCGAAGTTGCGCGTCTCGCGGTGGAGGATGAGGGCCAACCGGGAACCGTCAGGTCCCCATGACAGGTCCCCCACAAACGCCCGGCGACCATTAAACTCCGGGGCGCCGGGCCGATTGAAGAACGTCAACTGCCGGGGGTTATTGCCGTCGGCGTCCATGATCCATAGTTCCGAGCGCAGGTACTTGGTCCAGGCGGTTCCGCCCGGGCCGAGAAAGGGCACGTTGAAGGTGCGACTGCTGGACCAGAGAATCTTCTTCCCGTCCGGCGAGTAGACCGCATAGCGATCCCAGCCACCCGCGTTGGGGGCCAGAACCACGGGCTCGCTCTCGCCGCGGACCAAGGTGCAGATGTCCATGCAGTACCAAGGCTGCCCGTCCTCCAGGTTGGCCGCAAACAGCAGTCGGCTGCCATCCGGGCTGAAGCCATAACTCTCGTAGAATTCTTTACGGCGTCCGGGCTGAAAAACCTGCTCGTTGGCGATGGACGGGACCCCGTTTTCGAGGCTGAAATCAGCGAGATGCAGGTCGCGCCGCTCGTAGGGCGTGGTCGGCGCATCCTTGCCCGTAAAGCCGGTCCAGAACAGCATTTTTCCGTCCGGACTAAACACCGGCATGGTGGCGCCTCGGGGGGTGTTATAGCGGGTGGGCAGGTCGGTGAGTTGCCAGAACTGACTGCCCTCCCGGTCGCTGACCCAGACGTTGCAGTGCCAGCCACAGCCGGGGCCAGAACGGTGATTGTCTGTGCTGCCGCGGTTCTCTCCGGAGAAGACGAAGTACCTGCCCCCGGGATGCCACGACGGACTGCAATTGTGGAGTTCCGTCGCCCCACCGCCCCGCTCCAAGGTCAGAGCGCTGAGGCGGAACCCCTCTGAGGTGATCGAGAAGATGTTGTAGTACTGGTTCAGCCCGCGTTTGTCGAAGAGCAAAAGGTTGTTTTTGGCAGACCAGTCCACCGACTCGACATTGCGTACCGAGGCGCCGGTCAGCGGCACGATGGAATGCACGTAGATGCGGTTGTTGCGCAGTTCGGTGACTGCCTGTGGCGCCGCCTCGGGCGCCGCCTGGGCCGCCGCCTGGGCCGCCAACCGGGTCCCGGCACAGAACAGAAGAAAGCCGGTCAGGCTGGCGTTTTGGAGGATGTGCTTGGCATACTTCATGTACGGTTCACCCGCCAGGTTGACAGACTCTCCGGTCTCTTGTGGGCCTTCCATGCGCACACCATACTCGTTCAGTGCCCGCCTCACAACTGACACCCCGTCGGGGACCTCAGTTGCAGTTCGGGTCATCCGGAAAGAAACGGAAAAGCGCATGGGAGCGGCCATACTGCCGCACCGCCCTGGCCCACACCTTATCCGCGGGCGTCTCATAGATCAGCGCTGGGGAGCTCGCGGCGTGCAGCCACGCCTCCTGGTTGAACTCCTCAGCGAGTTGCCCGCCAGCCCAGCCGGCGTAGCCAAGGCAGAAGCGGCAGGCCTGCGGGTCCATCGTGCCTTCGCGGAAACCGCGGCAGAGGACGTCGAAGTCGCCCCCGATCCACACCCCCGGCAGCACCTGCAAGCACTGGGGAATCTGCTCGCCGTACGGATGGATCACCTGCATGGCTTCCAGGCGTACCGGGCCGCCCCGGTAGATGCACTCGATCTCAAAGGGCAGTGATTCCTTCACGTCGGCAGGCACCGGGACCGGGCGGTTGAGGACCAGACCAAAGGTGCCATCGGTATCGCTATGGTCGCATACCAGCACGACCGTACGCGCAAAGTTAGGGTCCAAGAGCGAGGTGCTGGCAATCAGCAGGTCGCCGCGTTTGATCTGCGGATGCATGTCTCCCCTCGGCGTAAGGCGGCCTGACGCTCGCCAACCCACGGGCCCATCGGCTCTGCCGAACCACGGCGAGGCGTAAGGCGCGGAATCCCGACACGATCTCATCCACCAACAGGGCACCTGTTCAGTCACAAGGAACTGCGCGTGTCGCAGCGCTAGTGGCGACGGATTCGGCGCGTCCCGCTGTCGGCCGGGGCGGTGGAACTGGAAAAGGCACTCCAGGAAACCGCGGTTGCGCCAACCGTATCGCCATTGTACACCAGAGCTTGCACGCGCGCAACCGCTGAGCTGTCGATGTCGGCAGGAGCAAGCCGGCCCAGTTGTCGCAGTCAGGAGTCCGGGAGCAAGATGATGCGCTCGGCTACCGCGTCGTTCAGGAGCAGTCCGGCTGGCGTCGGTCGAAGCCTACCGTCAGCACGTTGCAGCAGCCCGACGTCCACCAGGGCATCGACCACGCCGGGGCAGATCTGGTCGGGGTCCAGGCCCGTCACCTGACGGAAGCGAGCCAGGTCCCAGCCGGCCACGGTCCGCAAGCCAAAGGCCAGGATTTCTGCGGCGCGTGCGACAGGAGGGATGTCGTCTATCTCGGGCGCGGCTCCGGCCAGCCAGAGGTCGAGGCTTCGGGGATGGGTCCAGCGCCTGACTCCGTCAAAGCTGGCGGCCGCGGGGCCGCAGCCCACGTAGGCATCCCCGTACCAGATGCCGAGATTGTGTTGGCACTCGTCGCCTGGACACGCAAAGTTGCTCACTTCGTAGCGCCGCAAGCCGTAGGCGGCGGACATACCCTCACAGGTCTGCCACATAGCCTCGAAGAGGTCCTCGTCGACCTGCGGCAAGGCTGCGGCGGCCAGCCGGGTGCCTTCTTCCACCGTGAGCGCATAGGCTGAGAGATGCGTGATCCCGAGGTCGAGCACCTGGCTCAGGTCGGCAGTCCACAGGTCCACCGTCTGACCGGGGATGTGGTACATCAGGTCGGCGTTCACGCGTCTGATGCCGACCCCGCGCAGCGCGGCGATGGCGGCGGGGACGCACCCAGCATCGCCATGGCGACCAAGCGTCTGCCGAAGCTCCGGCCAGAACGACTGCACGCCCAGGCTGACGCGGTTGACCCCGCCCGCGACCAGGGCGTCCACCACGGCGGAGTCCAGCGTGTCCGGGTTGGCTTCCACCGTGTACTCGGTCTGGGCGGACACCCAGAAGTGCTGCCGCACCAAGCCCAGGAGGCGGCCCAGGTCGCGGGCGCCCAGGAGGGTCGGGGTTCCGCCGCCGATGAAGACGCTGTCGAGTCGGCCGACGTGTGGTGCGGCGCGCCTGAACTCCGCTTCGATCGCCTGCAGGTACTGCCCCACGCGGGCCGATGACGATAAGGCCTCGGAGTAAAAGGCGCAGTAGGCACATTTCACCCGACAAAAAGGGACATGTACGTACAACCTTGTGGCAGGACGAACTATCATCAGGGTGCTCCGCTGGCAGGCCGCCAGCCCAACCGTAATACCGGCAACCGCCGCAGGCGACCTCTTGCCTGCAATGGGTGAGGTACGACGCCCAAATCAGAGTGGATCAGCAGCGCTGCCGGAATCGTGCCGAAGCGGGGAAGCGGAGAGTCGGCTGAAATGGCAGGAGAGGTCTCTCCGCTCACCTTTCGGCCACCCTCGACTACGCGCTGTCGTGGTTTTTTTCGACCTGTGCAATAAGAGAGTCCGTCTGAAGCGCTGAAGGCGCGCTGCCATACCAGCCCAGGGCAACGCCCTGGGAATAGAATGGTTATGGGTTTGAGCCCTGTAGGGGCGAGCCATCTACCCTACCTTCGCACC
>CAILKC010000114.1 GCA_903834675.1 uncultured Victivallales bacterium
GCGGGCCGGGCGCCAGCGGCCGCTGGCGTGGCGGACTTCGCGGGCGCAGGCTTGGCCGGGGCCGCAACCGGCGCCGTACTTGCGGACAGGCCGTCGATCACCGGCGCCAGGCAGACCCGGAGGCCGAGGTAGGGGAGCGCGGACACCGGTTCGTACCCGAGCCGTTGGGAGGAAAAGAGGTACCATTGGCTGTTGTGCCAACTCCCGCTGCGCAATACGCGGACGGGGCCCGTCTGCGTGTTCACGGGATCGACGTTCGGAGAGCGGCCGTAGTAGTTCTCATCATATCGATCCAGGCACCACTCCCACACATTCCCGCTCATGTCGTACAGCCCCAGTTCGTTCGGCTTCTTCAGACCCACCGGGTGCGTTCGGCAATGGTTGCCGGATTGGCGGCTCGTCCGCTTGCTCTCCTCCGCCTCTGAGTCGTCCAGCGGCTTGTCCCCCGAGTTGCCGTAGTACCATCCCACCTCGTCCACGTTGTTCGAGCCACTGCAAGTGAAGTTCTGCACTGCGCCTGCCGAAGTGGCCTGGCTCTTTGGCCCACCCCGAGCCGCGTACTCCCACTCCGCCTCGGTCGGCAGGCGGTACTCGTAACCCTCTGGCAGACGCCCTGCCTTCTGCTCCCGCTCCGTCAGCTTCGCGCAGAATGCCACCGCGTCATCCCAGGACACGCACTCGACCGGATTTTGCGCGCCCTTGAACGTGCTCGGATTCTCGCCGATCAGGGCTTCGTACTCCGCCTGGGTCACCTCGTACTTCCCCAACCAGTAGCCGCGCGAGATCCGCACCGTATGCACCGGCTGCACGTAGAGCGCCCCGTCGCTCGCCCCCATCTGGAAGCTGCCCGCCGCCACCCAGACCAGCTCCAGGCCCAGATCCGGCACGGTCCAGGGCTGGCCGAGGGTGGGCCGGGCGCCGGCGGCGGCTTGCGACGGCGGTGACGCGAGGGCCGCAGGAGTTGCGGCCGTCTGGCCGGGTACCGACGCCCCCGGCCTACTTGGGGCGACGGCGACGCTCGCAGTACCGGGGATGGACCGGCCCCGACGCGCGGCCACCAACACCCCGACCAAAACCAGCACCACAACCACCGCGACCGTCAGGCCGAGACTAAGCCCGTTGGGGCGTTTCTGGGGCACCGGCGCGGCACGCGGCGGCGCGGCGCGTACCGGCGGAGCCCGCGGCGGGGAAGGCGGAGCCCGCGGTGCCTGCCGCCCTGAGTCGGCCTTGCTGACGACCGCGGGGACGGCGGCAGGCCCGGGCGCAACCGGGGATGAAGAGGGACCGCCCGCAGGCGGGAGCACGAACCCGGAGGGACCGGCCGCAGGCGGGACTACGGCCGGCGCGGCGGCAGGTGAGGCGCCTTGCCGCACCCGGTCGATGTCTGCGATCAGGGCGCGCCAGTCGGCGTAACGCGCAGAGGGCTGCTTGGCCATCATGGTTTCGATCAGGCGACTGCACCCTTCCGTCACCTGCGGATTGCGCGAACGCGGTGGGGGCAGGGGCGCGTGGACGTGCTGGTTGAGCATGCTCAGGGCGCTGTTACCGGAGAAGGGCGTGGAGCCGGTGACGAGATGATACAAGGTGGCCCCGAGCGCGTAGACATCGGTCGGCACCCCCAGGTCGGCGAGGCCCTGAGCCTGTTCCGGGCTCATGTACTGCGGCGTCCCGATGACGGCGCCCGAGAGGGTCAGGCCGCTCTCGTCCCCGAGACTCTTGGCCAGGCCCAGGTCCATGAGAAAGACCCGGCCGCGGCGGTCGACCATGATATTGGCCGGCTTGAGGTCGCGGTGCAGGAGCTGGAACTCGTCCCAGGCGTAGGCCAGGGCGTCGGCCATGGCCCGGATGATGCCAAGCGCCTCGGCTTCGGGCAGAAGCTTGTCCCGCTTCAGACGATGATCCAGGGACTCGCCCTCGACGTAGGCCATGGCGAGATAGAAATGACCATTGTCCTCGCCGGCCTCGAAGACGGTGACGATGTTGGCGTGGTCCAGCTTGGCGGCCAGATGGCCCTCGTGCATGAAGCGCTGCACCGCTTCGGGGTTCGACGCAAAGCCCGGCGGAAGGATCTTGACCGCGACCTGCCGCCTCACCGAGAGCTGCTGGGCCAGATAGACCTCGCCCATACCGCCCTGCCCCAGGCGGCGTTCGAGGCGGAACCCGGCCAGGGTGGTCCCCGCGTCGACGCGGCCATCAGGGATAGCCACCGCCTTACCGCACTGCGGGCAGTCGGCCTGACTACCGCTCAGCGAGGCATCGGCTTCAAGCTTGCCCTTGCAGGACGGACAGTGGAACGAGAACAGCATGCCCGAACCCCTTGCGGTCGTTCGCTTGTGACCGGCGAGACGGTCCTGTCGGCCTGCCCCAGAACCGCTGCGGGACGCACCATAGCTTTTACCATAGCCGCGCCCCTTACCCTGTCTACTGTGCCGAAGCACAGCACCTGCGCCAACTGGAGCCAGAGGCCCACCGGTCTCGTCAGGCCAGGCTCAGGGAGTCAGACTGGCGTTGAGGCTGCCGGTGCGATAGCCATCGAGATCGAGGGCGACATAGCGGTAGCCGAGACGGTGCAAGCTGGCCGACACCGCGGCGCGAAAGGCGGGGTCATCAAAGCGAGCCATCTCGGCGGGCGCGGTCTCGAGGCGGGCGAGTTCACCGTGGTGCCGGACGCGGACCTGGCGCAGGCCGCGCCCACGCAGGTCGGCTTCGGCCGCCTCAACCATGGCCAGGGCCTCGGTGGTGATCGCGGTTCCGTACGGCAGGCGGGAGGCGAGACAGGCCATGGCCGGCTTGTCGGCCGTGGGCAGCCCCAGTGCCTGGGAAAGCTCGCGGATATCGGTCTTGCCGAGACCCGCCTCGAGCAGCGGACTGCGCACACCCAACTCGGCGGCGGCGCGCCGGCCGGGCCGCCAGTCGGAAGCGTCTTCGGCGTTGCCGCCATCCAAAACCGTCTCGATGCCGCGCGCCTGCGCCGCGGCTCGCACTTCGGCAAAGAGCGCCTGCTTGCAGAAGTAGCAGCGGTCCGGCGGATTCGCGGCATACTGCGGATTACGCATCTCGCCGGGGTAGACGGTTACCAACTCCACCCCGAAGGACTCCGCCAGATCTTTGGCCCCATCAAGTTCGGCGCGCGGCAGGCTGGGCGAATCGCCGACCACGGCCAGCACGTTCTCGCGACCCAGTACCTCGGCAGCGAAGCGCAGCAGGAAGGTGCTGTCAACCCCGGCGGAAAAGGCGACGGCGACCCGTCCCATGGGCAGCAGGATGTCTCTGAGGGCGGTGCTTCTGGAATCCATCGGTGAAATCCTTCAGGGTTCAGTCCGCCGCGGCGGATCAGGGTTCAGGGTTCAGCCCAGCCCCCGGCTTGAGGGCCGGACATACCGACATGCGAACCACGGTTGCCGTTGAAGGCGATTCTGCCATTCGTCCTTGGGCCTTGGTCATTCGACCTTCTACGGTGTTCATACAACCCTGACGATACGCCCCGCGCCCCTCACCCGATCTTCTTCGTAAAAGACCGCGGTCTGTCCGGGCGCCACCGCGCGGAGGGGTCGGGCGAAACGCACCTCGGCCGTCTCGGCAGCGTCGGCTGGCACGAGAAGGCATGGCACCGCCTCCTGCCGGTAGCGGGTCTGCACCACGGCCTGTATCTCCGCTCCCGGCGGGGGTGTCGGCCCCTGCCAGACCAGCCGATCAAGAGACATGCCCACGGCCAGCAGACGCTCCGGATCAGAACTCACCACCACCGTGGCGGACGGCGCCCGAATCTCCTGCACCCAGACCGGCCGACCCAACGCCACGCCCGTACCACGCCGTTGCCCGATGGTGAAACGGTGAACCCCCTCGTGTCGGCCAACTTCGCGGTCCGAACCCGCTTCCAGGACCGGCCCCGGGCGCGCTTCAGCCTGCACGTACCGGCGCAGGAACTCGGCGAAACCGCCATCTTCGACGGCGAAGCAGACATCCTGGCTGTCGGCCCGGTCCGCATTGGCAAAGCCGCGCTCACCAGCCTGACGGCGGACCTCGGCCTTGGTCAACTCGCCGAGTGGAAAGAGGGCCGCCGCAAGCTGCTCGGCACTGAGTGTGGCCAGGAAGTAGGACTGGTCCTTGCCACGATCCGCGCCGCGCCGCAGGCAGACGCCGCCCTGGGCTGTCGGCGCCAGCCGCGCATAGTGCCCGGTAGCGACCCGGCTGGCCCCCAACTGGCGGGCTGCGTCGAGCAGGAAACCGAACTTGATGAAGCGGTTGCAGAGCAGACACGGATTCGGCGTGCGGCCGCCGTCATACTCATCCCAGCAGGGGCGCAGCACCCGCTCCTCGAACACCTCGCGGCAGTCCAGGACGTAGTGCGGCACCCCAAGCCGGGCCGCGGCGGCGCGCGCCTGGGTGATGCCGTCGAGGCCGCAGCACGAACGCCGGTCGCCGGGCTCCGTGCAAGGCAGCAGGCGCAGGGTCACCCCGATGACCTCCCAGCCGTCCTCGCAGAGGAGAGCCGCGGCCAGGGTTGAGTCGACGCCGCCACTGAGGCCGACCACGACGCGCCGATCGCCAGGCTGCGCAGAAGATAATTTGGGGGTAGGGTTCATGGAGCGGGTGGAAGGGCCGCCGCGGCGCCGTGCGGCTGGAGCCGTGGCAGTATCTGGGCCAGGGCGGCAAGGGTCGCATCCACCTCCCCGGTGGTCGTCCCGGCGCCCAGGGAGAAACGCACCGCGCCGCGGGCATCCGTCGGCGACTGCCCCATGGCCAGGAGCACATGCGAAGGCTCGTCACTGCCGGAACTACAGGCCGAGCCAGCCGAAATGGCGATGCCCAGCAGATCCAGGTTCAACACCAGGAGCAGAGCGGAAACGCCGGGGAAACTCACATTCAGGGTGTTGGGCAGACGCGGCTCCGGGCAGCCGTTGAACCGGACCCCGGGGAAGCGGGTCCGCAGTCCGGTTTCAAGCCGGTCCCGCAGGGCGCGCAGCCGGACGGCCTCGGCGGCCAGCGACTCCCGGGCCAAGGCGCAGGCGCGCCCAAAGCCAGCTATGGCAGGCAGGTTCTCGGTGCCGGCACGATGACCGGACTCCTGCCCACCGCCCAGAATCTGCGCTGTCGGCGCCTGTCCATCCCGGCAGAACAGGGCGCCGACGCCTTTGGGCCCGGCCAGCTTGTGGGCCGAAAGGGTAAGGTAGCCCACGCCCAACTCGCGCACGTCCACCGCCATCTTGCCGACCGCCTGGGTGGCATCGGTGTGAACGGCACAGCCTCGAGCGCGGGCCAGAGCGGCAATCTCGCGCACCGGCTGCACCACGCCGGTATCGTTGTTGGCCAGCATCACCGACACCAGGAAGGTATCCGGCGCCAACGCCGCCGCCACGGCCGCCGCCGAGACTACGCCATCGGCCCCAGGCAAGACGCGAGTGACCCGGAAGCCACGCGCCTCGAGCTGCCGGCAGGGAGCCAGTACGCCTTGGTGCTCAATCGCCGTGGTGACGATGTGCCCGCCAGAATGAGCGCCCGCCAAACCCTGCAACACCAGGTTATCCGCCTCGGTCGCGCCACTGGTGAAGACGATCTCCTCGGGCCGGGCTCCAAGCAGCGCGGCGACCTGTTGGCGCGCCCGGTCGAGACGGAGGCGTGCGGCCTGCCCGGCCCAGTGCAGACTGGACGGGTTGCCGAAGGCCTCCGTCTGGCAGGCGACCAGCTCAGCCAGCGCCTCCGGAGCCGACGGCGCGGTGGCATTGTAGTCAAGGTAGATGCGCTGCATGGGGCACCGCCGTTTCCGTCCCCGTCGTCAGGGCCAGTTCGAGATCGGCGATCAGGTCCTCGGCCGCTTCGAGTCCGACCGACAGACGGACCAGCCCCGCGCTGATGCCACGCGCCTCACGCTCCGCCGCGGGCATGGCCGCATGGGACATGGTTACAGGGTACGAGAGGATGCTCTCCACGCCGCCCAGACTGACGGCCACCAGCGGCAGCTTGACCCGCTTCAGCAAACTCACCGCGGCAACCCGTGAGGGAAGCTCGAACGAGATGACGGCGCCGCCGCCCGCCGCCTGGCGCAGATGGATGTCCCGCCCCGGGTGACCGGGCAGCGTCGGGTAGTAGACCCGCGTCACCTCCGGCCGGGTCTGCAACCAGCGAGCGATGGTCTCGGCGCTGGCCTGCTGCTGACGCAGGCGCACGGCGAGGGTCTTGAGCCCACGCAGGGCCAGCCAGGAGTCCTGCGGGCCGAGGATGGCGCCAAAAGCATTCTGGACGTGACGCACCCGCCGCCCGACCTCAAGGTCCCGGGTCACCGCCAGGCCGGCAATAAGATCGCTGTGGCCGCCGATGAACTTGGTGGCGCTATGCACGACGAGGTCAAAGCCGAGTTCCAGCGGGCGCTGCAACACCGGCGACATGAAGGTATTGTCGGTGATTGCCAGCAATCCATGCCGGTGGGCCAGAGCCGCCACCGCGGCCAGATCGGTGATCTTCAGGGTCGGGTTCGACGGGGTTTCGACAAAGACCGCCTTGGTTTGCGGGGTGATCGCGGCGGCCAGAGCCTCGAGGTCCGTGCTGTCCACAAACGTGCATCCCAGGCCCCAGCGCCGGAAGACGGCCGTCAGGGCCCGATAGGTCCCACCGTAGATGTCCTCGCCCACAACCAGGTGATCGCCGGCCTGGAAGATCAACAGCACCGACGAGATGGCCGCCATACCGGAGGCAAAAGCAAAGCCGCGCTCGCCGCCTTCGAGGTCGGCGATGGCGTGTTCGAGGGCCTCGCGCGTCGGGTTGTCGCTGCGGGCGTAGTCGTAGCGGCCCAGGTGTTCCGGGTCGTCCTGATGATAGGTCGAAACCTGGTAGATCGGGATGCTGGAGGCGCCGGTACGCGGGTCGCGGTCATGCTCGGGGTGAACCAGCCGGGTGTCGAGAGTTCGAGAGGTCATCGGAGTACGCCTTCCAGGTCCTGGCGCAAGTCATCGAGGTCCTCGATGCCGACCGACAGACGCAGCAGACGGTCGTTGATGCCGAGGCGCGCGCGGACGGCCGGGTCCACATCGGCGTGCGTCTGCACCGCCGGGAACGTGATCAACGAATTCACCCCGCCCAGACTCTCGGCGAACATGAAGACGCGAACCCCGGCCAGGATGCCGGGAATCAGCGCCGGGTCCGTCACCTCGAAGGCCAGCATGGCGCCAAAACCCGTGCTCTGCTCTGCGAGGATCGAGTGCCCGGGATGACTGGCCAGACCGGGGTAGCAGACGCGCCTGACCCGCGGCTGCCGCAGCAGCCATTCTGCCAGTGCCTGCGCGTTGGCCTCCTGCCGCGCCAGCCGCAACGGCAGGGTCTTGAGGCCGCGCAGCAACAACCAGGAGTCATCCGCCCCGAGGATGGCGCCAACCCCATTCTGCAGGAATGCCAGCCGCTCAGCCAGGTCGGCTCGGCGGGTGATGGCGACGCCCGCCACAACGTCATCATGGCCGCCCAGATACTTGGTGGCACTGTAGACGACCAGGTCGGCGCCGAGATCGAGGGGGCGCTGTCGGCAGAAGGTCAGGAAGGTGTTGTCGACGATGGTCAGAATACCCCGCGGCGCGGCCACCGCGGCAACCGCCCTGATGTCGGCCACATTCAACAAGGGGTTGCTGGGGACCTCGAGAAAGATTGCCTTGACCCGCGGATCCGCCACCGCCGCCGTCACGGCCGACAGGCTCGCAGTGTCCACAAATACGGTCTCAATGCCGTAGCGCCGAAAAATCCGCTCGAACAGGCGGAACGTACCGCCGTACAGGTCCTCGGTCGCCACAACCCGCTCGCCCGGCTCGAACAGGCGCAGCACCGTGTCAATGGCCGCCAGGCCAGAGGCAAAGGCGAAGCCGCGGGCGCCCTCGCCACCCTCAGCCAGGGCCAGCGTCCCCTCCAACGCCGAACGGGTGGGATTGGCCGTGCGCGAATAGTCGAAACCCGTGCTCTGCCCAAGCCCAGGATGGCGAAAGGTCGAACTGCGGTAGATCGGCATCGAAACCGCGCCGGTTCTCTCGTCCCAGCGTGACCCTGCCTGCGCCAACAGAGTTGCCAACTTCACCTTCGTCTCCACGCTCGAATCGCTTCCCGGCCCCAGCTTCACCCCTCGGCTGGCGACACCGACCTCGGCGTCGGGCTGTGCCCGGGCTGCTTCAACTCGGTTTACGGCCTGCCCAGAGCCCAATACCCACCGAATCTATAGATATACTGTATAACGCGCCTGCGGCGGTACAAGGCAGGCCGGTACCATACAACCTGGAGCCAGGTCGCGTAAGGGTAGCGGCTCGGGCACAGGGCAGTTTCAAGAAAGAGCCCCCCTGTGGCCCTGGAGCCCGCGCTGCCCAGCCCGTTGCGGGCGGGTTCGCGGTATCCCCAGCGTCGGCAAGCCCCCCAGCTTGCCGCCCTGGAGCCCGCGCTGCCCAGCCCGTTGCGGGCGGGTTCGCGGTATGCCCCCGAGCAGGGATCACGCCGCCTCTGGCCCGAGGGCTGGCTTGACCTCCGTGTGCCACTTCCAGAGCAGGTAGATGGCGGGGTAGACCAGCAGCTCCATAATGAAAC
>CAILKC010000115.1 GCA_903834675.1 uncultured Victivallales bacterium
CTGCCTGCGCCCGGAGTTGTTGCGCCAGGACCTCGACCCGAAGCTGCTGCGGCCCGGCGGCAACCTGCTGGCGATCGCGGCGGAGGACGTCGAGGAAGCCGGCCTGCGCGGGGTCCTGGCCGAGCTCTGCCTGGAGCGCACGGACGGCACCCTCGAGACGATTGCTACGCACCCTGACCGCTACCGCGCCAGCACCGTCGAGGAGGCCGGCTGGAACCGCCTCGTGGACGCCTGCGCCGACTGGCCCAAGGCCACCGCGACGGGCTCGCCAAACCAGGAGATGAAATGGGCCTGGGACGAGGACTACACGCCGGCCTACCTGGCAGACTCCGCCCAGATTGCCGCCGTCACCCTCGCGCCGCCTGTTCCCCGCCCCGGGGACGCCTTCACCCTGACCGTCCGCGTACGTGCCGAACGACCGCTGAGCCAGGCGTACGGCCTCTTGGCGGAGTATGGCGAGAGCGGCGCGGCACGCAACACGGGCATGGAGTTCAACGTCGGCGACGGCTTTGTCCCACCCGAGCAGGGCCTGCCGGCCGGCTTCCAGGGCGAGAAGGACCTGGTGCTGACCGGCCGCTGGTTTGCGGGCACGGCGCCGCGGCTGCCGCTGCTGCTGCGGCTGTGCAATCCCCAGACCCAGGTCGGGCTGCTGGCCGGGCCGGTGGGCGAGGTCACGACGGGCAGCCATCCGGGGCGCCTGCGGATCATGGTCGGCGCGGCGGCGCCGCCGACCCTGCCCGCGGGCTTCGGCGAGCACCGCCTGACCCCCGACGGCCGCTTGCAGGTGGACGGGCAAGTGGTGGCGCCCATCCTCTTCACCTCAGCCCTGCAGACTCCGGACCGCTACCAGGATTGGCTTCGGTCGGGCGTACGGCTGTTCCGCATCGTGCCCCAGGGCTCTGGCGGCGTGGTGCCCTCGGCGGGCGCCGCCGAGCTGCACTATGCGCGGCTGCTGAGCGCCATCGCCACCCAGGTCGAAACGGTCCGCGCCATGAATCCCGAGGCCCGCTTTCTGCTGATGCTGGATCTGGATATGCCCAACGACTGGCGCGCCGCCCACCCTGAGGAGCAGATCGTCCTGGGCAACGACCGCCGCCTGGTGCCCCTGAGTTCCACCAATCACTCCCTGGGCTACCTGCGCGAGACGCCGAATGCGCCCGGGGTCCTCTACGCCGTGACCGCCAGCCTGACCGAGTTCGTCACCCGCCTCAAAGCGCAACCCTGGGCCGCCAGCATCATCGGCGTGGTCATGGCCGAAGGCCGCGCCGGCGAAAACTACTGGGGCCTCGACCTCAATATGCGCCAGGACGAGAAGGGCGACTGGATCATCGCCGACCGCCTGAACTACGTCGTCGGCGACTTCGGCCTCGCCGCCCGCCGCAGCCTGCGCGACTGGCTGCGGCAGCGCTATGGCAGCGCCGACAAACTGGCCGCGGCCTGGCAGGTGAAAGGCCTTGACTTCGAAGACGTCGCCAGCTATGGAAAGTGGTCCAACCGCCGCTTCACCGAAGACATTATGTGGCACCACCGGCCGGCGGACCGCTTCATGTTCCGCGACCGCACCGCCGAGGGAGCGCTGTTCCATGATGTGATCCGCCACCAGAACGAAGCGCGCGCCGACCTGCTGCTGGCGGCGGCCGCCGCGGTCAAGCAGGCGAGCGACGGGCACCTGCTGACTGGCGCCTACATTGGCTACGTCATCCCCTCGCTCACCAACTCGCCTCCCGGCAGCGGCCAGCACACGGGACACATGGCCATCGGCAAGGTGCTCGCCAGCCCCTCCCTGGACTTCACCGTCAGCCCGCACTTCTACCACCAGCGCCGGGCTGGCGATGCGGTGGTGCCCATGGGCGCGGTGGATTCGCCGCGGCTGCACGGCAAGCTCTGGCTCAACGAATACGACTCACGCACCTACCTCAGCCCGCTCCCGCCCAAGACCTTCAGCGCGGCGGAAACCATGCAGGTCCTGCGCAAGGAGTTTGCCGCGGCCATCACCCGCGACCAGGGTTGGTGGTGGCTCGAATTCCCCTTTGCCCTCTACGGCCCCCAGGCGGCCTCCTGGTTCGCGGACCCCGCCATCCTGCGCGACGCCGCGACCATGAAGGCCCTCTACGAGCGCTGCCTGGCCCAGCCGCACCCCGGCCCGGCAGCGGAGATTGCGGTGATCGTCAACGCCGAGCAGATGTACTACACCGACACCTACGCGCCGGCCAACTCGGTGCATAGCGCCTTGATCAACTACCTGCTCATGCGCCTGTTCCGGCTGGGCGCGCCGTTCGATCTGTACCTGCAGACCGACCTCCCCGAACTCGTGGCCAAGGGCTGGCACCGCCCGTACCGCCTCATGGTCTTCCTGAACTCCTTCCACCTCGACCAAGCCGAGCGCGAGCTGCTCCGGCGTGACCTGCAACAGGATGGCCGCACCACCCTGTTCCTTTTCGCGCCAGGGTATCAGGGCAACGCCGGGCCGACTTCGGAACTGGCCGTCGAAGGCATCGAGGCGGTGACCGGGATGCAGGGCGTCGTCCGCCTGGCCGAGAAACACCTGCTCGGCGCTACGGCCGACGGCGCGGCCTTCGATGTCTTACCCTGGTGGGGGCCGGAGCAGATCAATAACTACGGGCAGGAGATCGGGCCGGTCTTCTACCTCGACCCCGCCAAGGCCAACGGCTGGGTCCCCTGGGCCACGCTACGCCTGGACCGCGCCGAGCAGCCGGACAAGGTGGCCGTGGCTATGCGTGAGACCGCCAGCAGCCGCGTCATCTACGCCGTCCTCCCCGACCTGCCCCAGGCTCTGCTCGACCGCGCCATCCAGGTCAGCGGCGTGCATCGCTACACCAAGCCCGGCGTCCTCTGCTGGGCCAATGCCACCATCCTGGGAGTGCATGCGGTCGCCGAGGAGAAAGCACTCACCCTGACCGCGAAAGAGCCCGTCACCTGGATCGAACCCTTCGAGCGCCGCGTCTACGCCCGGCAGGCGGTCAGCCTCACCCTCGACCTGCCCCGTGGTCAGACCCGCGTCTTCTGCCTCGACCGCCGGGGCGAGTGGAAGGACTTTGCGGAAGAATGAGCGGCCGCCCTGGGAGCGCCGACCGTCGGGTCGGCTCCGGCCGCGCGAGCCGCGGCCCTACTTCGCGTAGCGCTGCAGCAGCTCCAACAAGGCGCGGTCGAGCTTGTGGCCATTGGCGTCTTCGTAGGCGACATCGGCACGGTCGCTATCGAGGACGCC
>CAILKC010000116.1 GCA_903834675.1 uncultured Victivallales bacterium
CTGAACTCTGTTTTCCTCTCCGCCGTCTCCCTCTCCGTCTCCTCCAGTCGCCGTTTCCCCGTCTCGCCGTCTCGCCGTTTCCTGAACCCTAGGCCCTGAGGTGTCACCACCTACGGAACTGCCCTGCGCCCCCAAGAAGCGGGGTCATGCCACAGGTTCCATGGCTTTCTCTTTGCGGGCGCTAGGCGCATTGGAGTCGGCGGTCCGTCCGGCTGGTCAGCCGGACTTCCGCCATCTCGGGGGATACCGCGAACCCGCCCGAAACGGGCTTGGCATCGCGGGCTCCAGAGCGGCAAGCGGGGCCAGGGCAGACGTTTGGGGTCGCTTTCTTGAAACAGCCCCGCCTTGCCGGCGTTGTCGGACGGCGGCTGGCAGGGTATGCTGTGGTGCCGTGCTTGAAGGTGAGCCTGACGGCCGGACCTCAGCGCCGTGAGCTCAGGGGCAGGGCAGGTCGAACGCCTTTGCTTGCGTTTGCGGGAAAACGCCTTGGAGATGCCCGGGTGCCGAACCGAGCCAGCCAGATCCGTCGCCTTCCAGCCTGCGTCGGTGCAGCTGGCGGGCTGCGGCTGGGCGTTGCGCTCGGTCTGCTGCTCCAGGCCAGCGCCGCCGTCGGCGCCGCCATCCACGCTGCCGAGGGCGCCACTCCGTCCCCCAGCCTCACCATCCTCTCTGCGCCGCCTGTGATCGTGCCGGGAGAGCTCGTCCGCGTGCGCCTGGACTGGAGCCTGATCGACCCCGCCGAACCCGACCCGACGCCCACAACCGACCTGGGCGAGGCGCTGCTGCAGTGGGGCCCCATGACACGCTCGGAAACGGGGGTCTTCTGGGAGGGCGAGCTGGTCCCACTTCTGCCTGGCAGCCTCGAAGGGCGTGTCACCTGCAGCGCTGCCCTGCCCGTCTTGCCCACCGACATGCCAAGCTCAACGGTGTTTTCCGTCCCGCCGCGCTACCTCGCCAACCTCTACTCGCCCTGCCGCTCGCGCCGTCTCGCACGGTCGGTAGCCCTGCCCTCCATCGCCGTCGTGCCATTGCCCCCCGCGCCTCCTGAGATGCCGCCATTCTCCGGCCTCCTGGGACTCTGGAGCGCCACTCTGACGGCCGACCGAACCCGGACTTCGAGGCGCGAGCCGCTTTCCCTGGAGCTGTGCCTGCGGGGCCGCGGCTCGGCAACACTGTTTCGGCCGCCTTCCCTGTCCCACCCGGATCTCGAGGTGCTGACGCCAACCCTCGAGCGGGCGCCGACGGGAGAGGTTGTGCAGGTGCGTTGGACGGTCATCCCCACCCGGGTGCCATTGGAACCCCTCCGCCTCGAGTTCTCCAGCTTCGACCGCACGCGCTACCTCGGCCACCGCCTGGAGTTGGCTCTCAACGTCCTGCCAGAGCCCCCGCCCCAGGCCGGGGCGCCGCTCCCACCCCCTGTCTTGTTGCGCTTCCACCCCATGCCGCCGTCGGCCGCGCCCGCCGTCGGCCGCGAGCTCGCCGGAGCCATCTGCGCCGGACTTGGAGCCCTGGCGGGGCTGACCCTGGCCGGAGCCGCCCGGCGCCGCGACCGCCAGAACTCCCCCGAGGGGCTCCGGCGGGCCGCTCTGAAACGCTTGCGACAGACCCAGCTCAGCCATGCCGATGAACTGCCCCGCCTCTATCGCGACCTGCACGTCTGGCTGGAACTCCCCGGCGGCGCCGCGACCGCCGAGATCGACGCGGCACTCCGTTTGACCCACCCGGAACTCGCCGACGAACTCCGTGCGCTGGAGACGCGCCGCTTCTCGGCCGCAGCCGACGCCGCAGTCACTCCGCCGCGCCTGCAGGCTCTCCTGAAGCGCCTGACGGTCCTGGCGGTCCTGGCCGTCTTGAGCCTGGGAGCGTCGGCCGCACTGCCGCCGGAGGAATCGCTCTCCCGAGTCGCCGAGGAAGCCTTCCGCCAACGCGACTTCGCCCAGGCCTGCAACGCCTTGACGCTTCTCCGCCAGCGCCGCGGCGAGTCCACCGAACTGCTGCTGAATCTCGCCAACGCCTACTGGTTTACGGCTCGACGGGTCGAGGCTTTGGCCCTCTATGAACGCGCCGTCAGACAGGCCCCCCGCCGCCAGGATTCCCGCTACGGCCTCGCCTGGTTGCGGACGCAGCTGCCGGCCCAACCCGCGCCGACGGCAACGCCTTGGACGCTGCCCCTCCGTGACCGACTCAGGCCCGACGAATGGGTGTTCCTGGCGGGCTTGCTGAGCGGCCTGGGATGCTTTGCGGGAGGTCTTCTGCGGTGGTGGCGCCGACCGCCGCGGTACGCTCTGGGAATCGCCGCCATCGCGACCTGCGGCTGCCTTTGGTTTGCCCTGGCGCAGTGGACTGGGACCTACCGTGTCGGGGCAACCGCACGACTCACCCAAGCCCTCGCGCTGCGTGCCGCGCCCGCCGTCGCGGCTGAGCCCCTGACCCCCGTGCTGCCGGCAGGAACCCTCGTCACGCCCAGCGGCGCGCAAGCCGACTGGCTGCGGGTGCGCACCGCCACCGCCGAGGGCTGGGCGCCCAAAACGGAATGCATCCTCGTCTGGTAGAGCCGGGCGCCACGCACGGCGGAGCTGAACAAGTGACGGGCGCAGGTCAGTTCAGTAGGGGCTTCTGTTTCGATCGTCTCCGCCTCCGGCGAGCAGAACGGGTCACGTGACTCTTGGGGGAGACTTCCGGCGGGAGGTGTCGCGAAGGCCAGACGCCGCGGAGCGCTGAAAGCGCGGC
>CAILKC010000117.1 GCA_903834675.1 uncultured Victivallales bacterium
AAGCGGAAACTGAGGGTGCGGACATGCAGTATGTAACTCGGTGGTGGGCGTTGGCGGTTCTGCTGGCGCTGGGCGGCTCTGGCGTTCACGTCGCGGCGGCGGTTCCGGAGGGCTGGACTAGCCTGTTTCAGGAGGACTTCAGCACCGGGATCACAGGCTGGCGGTTCACGACAGCGGAGTCATGGAAAGCTCAGGACGGGAGCTTGCAGGTCAGTGGCGCGGTCGAGGGGCGTAACCTGTTCGGCTACCGCCAGGCCGGGCGGTTGCGCCGCGAGGTCGCCATGGAAGCCAGGCTGACCATCCAGGAGCGGGTGGCCAAGGACGGCTGGAGCTTTGCCGGTGTGGTGCTGTACCAGGATGGCTCGAGCTTCTGGATGCTCGGCCTGACCGAGGGGCCTGACGGTCGGCGTTACACCGACTTCCTGGCGTCGCATCTTGGCGTTTGGCAGGCCCAGAACTCCGACGCCACGGCCTTACCGAAGCAGGGCGAGCGGACGGATACCCCCTGGATGCCGGGGCAATCCTACCTCCTGCGCCTGGTGTTGACGAGCGAGTGCGTCGAGGCCGAGGTGCTCGACGCCGCGGGGCATCGGGTGGCGGTGGGGGCGTACGGTCTGCCGGCGGGGACCCCGGCCGTGCGTGCGGGTCTGCCGGCCCTGATTGCACGCGGCTGCCGGGCTACCTTCGGCCAGGTCCAGGCCTGGGCCCCGGTGACGGCGCTGGCACCCTTGCCGAAGGTGACCTTGGAGGAGGGGCCGAAGGGCCGGGTGGGGATTCTGCTGGACGCTCTCCCCGGTTCAGACCCTGCCGCGACCGAGCGCCTGCGGGAGCGCCTGCGTCGTCAGGGCTTCGGCGTCACCGCCCTGAGCGCGGCCGAGGTCTGTGACGAGCGGATACTGGCTCCCGAGAACATTTCCTGTTACGTGGTGCCGTCCTGTCGCAGTTATCCGGTGGCGGGCGGCGAAGCGCTGCTCCAGTATGCGCGGCAGGGGGGGCACATCGTGTTTCTGGGCGGACCGTTCCTGGATCTGCCCCTTTGGCGGATCGGGGAGGCTTGGCTGGATGCCGCCCAGGTGGACGAGCGCGGCCGGCAAACGCCTCTCGAGTACCGGCTCTTCACCGTCCTGGCGGACCTGGATCTGAAGGACTGGCGGCGCAGCACCGACAACCCCGGCGGGGCGGGGAGCTGGCAGGTGGTCGCCGAAGGACCTGAGGGCGGGCCCTGTCTGCGCTACAGCAGCACTGACTACCGGAAGTGGGACGGCTACCTGTCGCCGGTCATGCAGGTCTTCGGGCCGGAGCACGATCTGTTCCTGTTCCGGCTACGGGCGGATACGGACACCCCGCAGATTGCGGTCGAGATCCAGGAGGTGGACGGCTCGCGCTGGATCGCCACGGTGGAGGCGGGTCAGGAGTGGCGCCGGGTGGCCGTACGCCTCGAGGCGTTCCACTACTGGCAGGATTCGCCCACTCGAGTGAGCCGGGGACAGGCGGGTGACCGATTGAACCCGGCGCAGGCCCGACGGGTGAGCTTTGGGCTGGCGAACAGTCACACCACGGGGGTCCACGGCCCGATGCACGTCTTCCGCGTCGCCGAGGTAGGGAGCGCCCGCAACCCGTTGCCGGCCGTGGCGAGCGCTGGGGCCACGCTGTCAGGCAGCCTCGAGACCGTCTGGCCGCGCTACAAGACCTACGCGCTGTCCGGGCCGGTCCGACTGGCGCCGTCCAGCGCCTGGGCGGGCCTGCCGGTCCAGGCCCCGACGGTCACTGACGCGGTGCTCTGCGCCATCCCGCGAGCCTCGGGTGAAGGCTTTGCGCGGGGACAGAAGTGGCGCTATGTGCCGCTGTTGCGTGCCCTGGATGCGCAGGGACAGGAACGCGGCGTGGCGGCGTGGATGCTGCTGAACCGCGAGCTGCCGTACCCCGGCAGCGTCCTGCTGGGCTTCGGTCTCAACGACCCCGCAGCGCTGGCGGGCGACAGCGTCTGGGGTGACTGGATCGCCGCGGCCATCGAGCGGGTGCTCGGCGGTTGCCTGATGGCCGAGGCCGGGACGGAGCAGTTCGCCTACTGGCCGGGTGAAGCCGTGCCCTGCGGCGTGCGCTTGCGTAGTACCGGCACGGGGAAGGGCGAATGGGCGGTGAACACGGAAATCCGGCGCGGCAATGATGGCGAGTTGGTCTGGCAGAAGCGGGCCGTACTCAAGCTCGAAGCCGGCGGCGAAGCCACCTGGCAAGACAACTGGTCGCCAGCGTCGGCCGCAGCGGTCTACCGGGTGCGGGTGACGCTCACTGCGGTCGGCGACCCGGCCGTGCTGGATTGCCTCGAACACGAGGTCGCCGTCCTGGACACAACGCCGACGGCGGCTGACGAGTTCGTGCGCGTTCGAGCTGGGCAGTTCGTCCTCAACGGCCAGCCCTGGTATCCGGTTGGGGTGAACTACTGGCCGCAGTACGTCGCCGGCCTGGACGCTGACGACTACGGGGCCGGTTGGCTCGACTCGCGCTTCTACCACCCAGACTTGGTTGAGCTGGATCTGGCTCGCATGGAAGCCCTCGGGATCAACATGGTCAGCATCCAGGCTCCCGATCTGCGCTTCCACCGCAACCTGCTCGACTTCCTGCGCCGCTGCGCGCCGCATCGCATCAAGGTCAACCTGTTCCTCGGCCTGGCCAGTCCCCTGGCGTACCAGGAAGAGGCCTTGCGGACGTACCTCGAAACGACGCGGCTGAAGGACAATGCGACGGTGTTCGCCTACGATACGGTGTGGGAGCCGGGGAACTACGTCTTTGGCAAGGCCCGCGGCCGCTGGGATGAGTTCTGGCGGCAGTGGATCGCGGAGCGCTACGGCGATCTGGCCAGCGCCGAGAGGGACTGGGGCGTGCCGCTGCCTCGAGACGACCAAGGGCAGGCCGTCGCGCCCCCGGAGCGCTGGTTTCGCGAGGATGGCGACTGGCGCGTGGCGATGGCGGCCTACCGGCGCTTCATGGACGATCTCAGCAGCGGCCTGTGGAATCGGGCGCACCGGGGCCTGCGGCGCCTGGACCCCAATCACCTGGTCAGCTTCCGACAAGGCAACACACTGCCGCACGATTTTGTCTTGACCGGGACTCCCAAGCAGGTGGACTTCATGTGTCCCGAGGGCTACTCGATTCCGCACACTGACGAGGGCGGGTGGGCGGCGGGGTTCATCTCGCGCTATATCGATTTTACCAGCCGGGGCAAGCCCATTTTGTGGTCGGAGTTTGGCATGAGCGTATGGGATCCGGTCCGGCTGGAGGCGAGTCCGGCGACGCTGGAGGTCCAGGCCGGTTACCACGAGCGCTTCTACCGCATGATCCTGGAGAGTGGGGCGCAGGGCAGCGCGCCGTGGTGGTGGCCGGGCGGTTACCGGGTCGGAGAGCGGAGTGACTTTGGCATCATGAACCTAGACGGCAGCGCGCGGCCGAGCGCCGAGTTGATTCGCCGCTACGGACCGCAGATCAAGGCGCCACGGGCTCGCCTGGTGCCGGAGGTCTGGCTGGAGTTCGACCGCGATGCCAACGCGGGAGGCTACTGGTTTGGCGCCTTCAACCCCGGCATGGTTGCCTATCGCGAGGCGCGGGCGGCGGGCAAGGTGCTGGGAATCAGAACCCAAGGCACCGGCACGACCTCGGCGACGACGCCGCTGCTGGCGGTGGGGAACCGAGCGCTGACGGGAGCGAATCCGCCGAAGTACCTCAATGCCGAGTTCAACTGGCTGCAGGTGTGCAATGCGGTCGGCGAGTGGGTTGAAGCCACGGATGGCGTGGTCATCGAGGTCAAGCCGGGAGTAGCGGTACGGGCCCGGGCTTGTCTGGGCAACACCCAGGAGGCGGCCTGGGTGGTTCCGGCAGCGGCTCCTGTGTCGGGGGCGGTGTATCTGGCGACCACGAGGGGTTCGCAGCTTCAAGGCAGGTGGCCGATCTTGGCCGAGGTGCCCTACCTGGGGGATGCGGACCTGGGTGAGATCACCCTGACTCCGGCGCTGACCGCGGCGGTTGCCGTGGAGCTGCAGCTGACGGCGTTCGAGCGGGCCTGGTTTGGCGAGAAGCGGACCTTCCGTCTGCAACCGGTCCCGCCACGGTGACGGTGGCGTCGCCTGGGAAGGTCCACATGAGGATAGGGGTTCAACCGGCGGGCGCTGGGGTTGTGGCCAGGCGGCTGGCTCGGCTGAGCGTGCTCGCCCTGCTGGTTCTGGTCGCGACGGCCTGGGGCCAGGCGCCCTGCGCGGTCTGTGGTCGGGCGATCGAGGGTGATTACCTCCAGGCCGGTGGGCAAGCGTATTGCTCGCGGGAGTGCTATCGCACCACCCTGCCGGTGTGCGCGGTCTGCGGCCAGCGCATCGAGGGTGAGCACCTCGTCCATGAGCAGCGGCACTTCTGCTCCACCGCCTGTTTTCGCCGCGTCCTGCCGACCTGTGTCGTGTGTGGTCAGCCGCTGGTGGAATCGTTTCGGATTGGTGGCCGGACGTACTGCAAGACCCACGCTGCGGCGCCGCGCTGCGACGCTTGCGGGCTGCCCGTAAACCAGGGCCAGACGCTGCCCGATGGGCGGCTCGTGTGCGACGAGTGCCGGCCGGGGTTGGTGTTTAACGCCAGACTCGCCCTGCCGCTCTACATTCGGGCAGGCCACGCACTCTGCCTTGTCTCGGGTCAGCCGCTGCCGCTGGCGCCACCGTTTGAACTGGTGGGCAACAACCAATTGCCCGCCCATGGCAGCCTGGACCCGACGGTCAGCATCCGGGAACTGGGCCGCTATCTGCGCACTGCGGAAACGACAACCACGAAGAATGTGTTCGGCCTGGTTCTGCGAGAGCGCACGACGGTCAGCCGCAAGCTGCTGATCCTCTATGGGCTGCCAGCGGACCGCTTCATCAGCACCGCGGTCCACGAGCTGACCCACGACCTCCTCGCCGAGCGCTATCCCGCCTTCGAGAACGCCCCCGACTGGGCCGCGGAGGGTATCTGCCAGTACAGCGCGGCGCTGGTATGTCGGCGCCTTGGGTATGCCGAGCGCCTGAAGGAGATCGAGGCGGCGGACGACCCCGTGTATGGGGACGGTTACCGCTACATGGCCCGGCGCTTTGGCGTCGCCGGCTGGGGGCGACTCTCGCGCTGGCTGGATTCAGGCGGATTCAAAGCGCTGCCCGCGCGGGCGCCCGGGAGCTGAGATCAGCCGCGGCCTGGGGGCGAGGTCAGGGCGGTGGCAGGCGCGGCGCCAGCCATACTTTTCGGGCGGCGGCCCGGTAGATAGCTTCCATGACGGCACTGCGGATGGCCGCCTCGCGGGGGGTGACCAGATCGGTGGTCGGGCCGCCGCCGGTGGCATCCAGGAAAAGGTCGAAGGCATGCGGCAAGGCTGCCGGCAGGGCGGTCCAGGCGCTCTTGCCGTCAGCGCCGGCGAGGCGGTTGCTCTTCAGGAAGAGCTGGCCGTTGATGATCGCGGCGTGGCCCTCGGTCCCGCTGATCTGGAGCGAGACGGGGTCGGCCAGGTCGACCCAGCCGGCGGCAAGGGTTCCCACCGCGCCATCTGGGAAGCAAAGCAGGGCCTCGCCGGACTCGTCGCAGTCAGCATAGCGGCCGGTGACCACAGCGAGGTGGCCGGTGACGCGACTGGGGTTGCCCAGCAGCCAGAGCATGAGGTCCAGCGAGTGGGTCCCCAGGTCGCCGAAAGCGCCACAGCCCGCAATGCGGGGATCGGCCATCCAGCGCCACTCGGTGTCGAACCAACCCCCCAGGCTGCCGTGATGACAGTTGCTGCCGCGGATACGGGTGATCTTGCCGAAGGTTCCCGCCGCGATCTGTTCCTTGAGAAAACGGTGCGTCGGCTGGCTGCGCATGAAGTAGCCCGTTTGGAAGAGCACGCCAGCTTGGGCGATGGCGGCGGCCATGGCATAGGCGTCGACGGCGCCGAGGCCCAGGGGTTTTTCGACGAAGAGGTGTTTGCCGCTGGCGCAGGCGGCCTTGACATGTTCACGGTGGCGATTGGTTTCCGAGCAGATAACGACGGCGGTGACCTCTTTGTCCTGCCACACGGTCTTCAGCTCGGCGACCGCGGTAGCGCCCAAGGCCGCCGCCTGCTTGCTGGCCCGGTCCGGCAGCGGATCCCAAACGTACCTGACGCGGACATCGTTCCGCGCCTTGAGTCGATTCACGAATCCCGGTGTGTGGATATGAGCGCAGCCGACCAGGGCCACCGTTTGCATGCCTGCTCTCCTATTGCTTCCTGCGTCTGCGGGGCGTATGCTGTGCCGGCGCGGCGGGCCGCCGGAGCGATTTCTGCCGGTCAGGCTGCCAACGTATTGCGGGGGCGTGCCAGGTCAACCCCTGATGGCGCCATCGGGCGCAGGTCAGTTCCGTAGGTGGTGACTAGGGTTCAGGGTTCAGGGTTCAGGGTTCAGGGTTCAGGGTTCAGGGTTCAGGGTTCAGCCGGGCCCCCGGCTGGGGCCAGACCTGAGGGCCAGAGAACTGCGATGCCCCGGCAGGGGATTCTGCCATTTGGCATTGGGCATTCGACCTTCTGCGGTTCTCATACCAGCAAACCCCTACGGAACTGAGATGTGTCCCGGTCGGCTTGCGAACCGACGATTTGGATGATCCATTATACGAGCGTCGGCCGCTGGTGTTCCGCCGTAGGTCAGGGCTGGTGCGTCTGTCGCTCTTCGACGTCGGGCATGAGGTGGTGGAATCTGCCGCCAGCGGTTGGCTTGGTCGGCAGTACCGTTCGGGGTCAGGCGCGTGACGGGCGAGTCCGTCGCTGAGGGCGGATGGGGTGTTTTACGACTCAGAGGAGTTGAGCGACCATGGCAGAATTCGCGATTCGTGAGATGCGGCCGGAAGATCGGTTGGACGTAGCCGAGCTTATCTGTTTGTCGACCAACTCATGGTATAGCTCTCACGGGCGGGAGTTGGTCTTCACCGGTGGGCCGCAGGCCACCGAACTGCATTACGACGTCTACCACGCGCTGGAGGGGAGTTCCGGCATCGTCGCTGAGGACGCCAGGACCTCGCGCCTCATCGGCTCCTGCTTCCAGCACATTCGACCGACGCATGTGTCGCTGGGCATCATGAACGTCCATCCGAACCACTTCGGCAGGGGGGTTGCCGGCGCTCTCTTGCGCAACATCATCCAGACCGCCGAGGCTTTGGACCGGCCCGTGCGCCTGGTTTCCAGCGCCATGAACCTGGACTCCTACTCGCTCTACACCCATTCTGGGTTTGTCCCCCGCTGCGCCTTTCAGGATATGTGGATGAAGGTGCCTTCGCGCGGGTTTGGCGTCAAGGTGCAGGGCGTCAGCCAGGTGCGTGATGCGGTGCTCGCCGACATTCCGCTGATGGCTGCTTTGGAGATGGAGGTGAGCCATGTCCGGCGTGACAGTGACTATCGGCACTTCATCGAGAACCCGCTGGGCATCTGGCACGTCTCGGTCTTTGAGGGCGAGGATGGCCAGCTGGACGGGTTCCTGGTCTCCTGCGCCCATCCAGGCTGCAACATGCTAGGGCCGGGGGTCATGCGTAATGACGATGAGGTGGCGACGGCGCTGCTGGTGGCCGAACTGAATCAGCACAAGGGGCGGGCGCCGGTGTTTCTGCTGCCGGTGGAGCGCAATACCCTGGTCTGTCGGGCCTACGATTGGGGTGCCAGGAACTGCGAAATTCACTTTGCGCAGGTGCGTGGCGAGTTTACGCCCTTCGACGGCATCACCATGCCCACCTTCATGCCGGAGACGGCCTGAACCACGGCGGCGCGACCGTTGCCGTTTCGCCCCAGGTCTCAGCGCAGGCGCAACCAGAGTGCGTGCGCCACGAGTCCGGCGGGGGTCGGCGCCAGCAAGGGTTCGCGGTGCAGGTCCGCGGCGCGGCGCTGAGCGCGCAGGCTGCGTCGCGCGATCCCCTCCAGGTCGCCATCATCCATTCGCTGGGCGTTGGTTGAAAGCAGGATGTGGCAGGTGGGTGAAGCCAGTTCGAGGGCCGCCTGCAGCAGGGGTTCCAGATCGCGTTCCACATGGAAGGCCTGACCGCGCGTGCCGCGGGAGAAGGTGGGTGGATCGAGGATGATCATGTCGAAGCGCTCGCGGCGCTCCAGGAGCGGTGGCAGCGCCTCGAGTACGTCTTTGGCCAGGAAGAGATGTCCGGCAGGATCGAGACCGTTCTCCCGGAAATTAGAGCGGCCGCGGTCGAGGGCCCGGGCCGAGAGGTCAATGCTCAGCGTGCGACCGCCGCCGAGAGCTGCCGCGACGGAGAAGCTGCAGGTGTAGGCGAAGCAGTTGAGCAGGCTTCTGGGTTTCACCCGTCGGATCAGGACGCGGTTGTGGCGCTGGTCGAGGAAGAGGCCGGCCGAGTAACCGCCGGCGAAGTCGATACCGAAGCGCATGCCGCATTCGGTGACCACGGTTTGGCGACTGGCTTGGGGGTCACCTTCCAGCAGTTCCGGCAGGTCGCGTTCGCTGGGCTGGAGGGGAAGATCGCGGGCAAAGATACGGGAGAGGTGGGCGCCGTTGACTGCGGCCCAGGCGTGAAGTTCTTCGCTCAGAGCCTCCCGTGCCGTCGCGGTCCTGCCCGAGACGAGGTAGTCGTCGCCGAAGCGGTCGACCCAGCTCTCGGTGGTGCCGCCGACGCGGTAGGCGGTCGTCGATTCGAGGGCGTAGGCCTGTACCTGCTTGGCCTCCAGCCAGTGCCCCCTCGGCGCCGTGGGAATCGGGTCTTCCGTCGTAGCTCTTGACATGCATCTCCTCTGCGGCTCGAGGGCGGTCAGCGGTGCTCGCGCATGGTTTCCAGCATGACTTCGATGTTGGCTGGGGGGGTGCCGATGACGATTTGGTTCGAGCAGCCCACCACGATGCCATGCAATTCCTTGGCGATCTCCAGGGCGGTCAGCGTCTCGATGCGTACCTCTTCCGCCGAGCCCAGATGCAGCGTCTCGGAGTTGATGCCGCCCCAGAGGGTCAGGCGCGGGAAGGTGCGGCGCACCCGGCGCAGGTCCATGCCGGAGCGGCGGTCTAGCTCGTAGAAGAAGTCGACTCCCGAGGCGCCGAAGAGATCGTCGGCCACCGGCCAGAGATTGCCGTCGCTGGCAAAGCCGTGGTAGCAACCGGCAGCATGGCAGAGGCGCGAGATCTGCTGCAGGCGCGGCGCCATCAGGTCGTGGAAGACCTGCGGCGAGTACATGGGTCCCCGTGGTCCGGCGAAGTCGCCGCCGCCGCAGAGGTAGGTCAGGCCCATCTCGGCCATGGCCGCGACACTGCCCTGCACATGGGCGACCTGGCGGTCCAGGTGGCGAGCCACGAGGTCGGGACGGAGCAGGCAGGCCTCCATCCAGATGGGTTCACGCGGGATGCACAGGCCCGTGCCAAAGCCGGGAATAGCGCGCTGTTTGCCGAAGCGCTCGACCGCGGCGACCAGGTCAGGCCAACTCGAGGGCCGGGGACGATAGGAGTCGGGGTTGAGCGGTTCGGCGCTCTGCGAACGTTCGATGTCCTCGAGGGTCGGTTCTGGCTTCGGCGCCTTGGCCACGACCTGGTAGAGTTCGGTGGTGGGGTCAAAGCTCATGAGGCGCCAGTTGCCCACGGCTTCGCTACCATAGAAGTAGGTGAAGTCGTCGATCTTGCGGGTCGGCTTCTCGGGCATACGCCAGTACATCGGCCGGATGAGATCGAGGTCGAGAACATCGGCGATCTCAAAGGCGTCAGCGCGACAACGGCGCAGATACTCGGCATGGGCCTCGGGGCCATCCCAGAGGGCGCGGGCTTCGCGGAACTGCTGGATGCCCCCGCCGGTGTAGGCTTCGCGACCGAGGACGATGGAGGCCGCGTAGGACGAAAAGCCGGCCTGGTAGATGGGGACTTTGTCGCTGGGACGGTGCTCGAAAGCGGCCTGAACGCGTTCTTTAGGCAGCATACCCTGGTCTCCTGTTACGGTCAGAGAAGCCTCACTTACCGGTCTCGCGCAGCAGCCAACGTTTGACGCTGATCAGACAGTTTGTGGCTTTGGCATTCTTGCCGATCACGTCCACCCTGATCTCATGGTCACCCGCGGTCAGGTCGAGAGTGCCGAACGACACCCGCTCGCCTTCGCTATTCACATCGGGCACGTAGGCGTCGAAGGGTGTCCCGACGGGTTGGCCGTCGACGCTGACCTGCACGATGCCATACACATAGGCGGTGACAAACTCGCCGAGCACCTCGTAGCGGCCGGCCTTTGGGTTGGGCAGAGTAAAACGGATCGACTGGCCGATGCTGCCGCCACCGAGAAACTGCGAACCGAGATCGTCCAGACGCTTGGTGTAGGAGCCTTCGCTGACGGTTACCTTCAGGTCCCGGGCCTCAAAGGCCAATCCCGGGAAGACCTCGGTCGGAGGCTTTTGCAGGGTGATTTCATATCTGCTGACGCCGGTGAAAGGCATAACCAGAACCAGCTTGGCGGCGCTCAGTGGCGAACTGCCATCCTTCTTGTACGGGTCATGCTGGCGGACGGGCCAGCGCAGGGCGGTGCCCTTGGGCGGCAGGACGCGCAAGCCGGCATAATCGAACCAGGCGCCGATCTGGTCGCGGCTGAGGGCGAGGTTCTCGTCGCCGAGGGGGACTCGGGCTCCCGAGGCGGTATCCAGGTGGCGGGAGCGGCTCAGCAGCGGCAGATGGGCTTCCACCTGCCGGTCGGCGGGGGCTTCGTAGACGAGCTTGAGGTCACCGTTGGGCAGGGCTTCGCAAGCGACGCCGCAGTCGAGGCCAGCGATCTTCAGGGTCAGGCGCTGAGCGCCGGCCGCCTCCTCGATACGGGCCTGCTCGGGGACCCATTTGAGCTCGATCTGTGGACTGAAATTGGGGTTCTCTTCGCCCGGGATATGCCGGAGTTGAGAGCAATCTCCGACGGTGAAAGTGGACCAGTAGGGCTGGAGCTTGGTGTTGCCGCCGCCGGCGACGAGGCCGAGGTCATCGTGGAAGACATCGAGCAGGTTGTGGCGGTCCTGAATCCAGCGGTTGGTAGGTACAGGGCAGGCGTAGGCCGACATCGCCCACTGCCAGGGTTGCTGACGGCGGATCAGCCCCTCGCGGTTGCCGATCCAGGCCGTGGCTTCAGCGGCGGCCGCCGCGGGTTTGAGGCCGGTGCCACGCTCGCCATACAGCAGCATCCCGGCAGCATAGTCGGGGCTAACGGCGCTGCCTTTGGCCATGGACTTGCCTATCTGCTGCAGCAGGTAGCCGCGCCCCTCGGGGGTGAAGGTGAAGCCAACGGTGCCGTTTTCGAGGCCTGCATGGTAGATCTGCCGTTCGTCCAGACAAGCTACCGCCGAGCCGTCGGGCCAGAGCACGGCGGCGTGGAACTGCGCCGCCCGGCGCAGGGCCTCGAGGACGACGGGGTCCTTCGAGACGCTGTAGTAGACGCCGATGGCGTCGACGTAGACCTCGTTGTAGCCAATCACGGGGCCGAAGTTCTCCGACCAGAAACCGGCGGGGTTCTGCTTGGCGACGGTTTTGGCCATGAAGGCGGTTGCCGCGGCGCGCCACTCGGCCTGGTCGAAGGCCATTCCGGCGAGGTAGAGCGCCATGGCCTGGTGGCAGGGAATGTTATGAACCCCGCCGTCCATGATCCTGCGGATGCCCGTGAAGCCGAGGCGCAGGCCTTTCTCCCAGGCGGCGCGGTCCGCAGCAGGCAGGGCGTCTTTGACCAGCACATAGGCCCGGATCCAGCGGCTGTAGGTCCAGGGCATATAGATCTGGCCCCAGGTGGAGTTGTCCTTCTTGCGAAAGGTCCACATGCCCTTCTTGTCCTGGTCGTCGGTGAGGGCCTTACCGCCACTGGCGATGGCGGCCAACACCCGGTCGCTGTGATACCACGGATTCTTGTCGTCCTTGATGGACCAGGCGGCGGCCAGGGGCAGCAAGACGTTCTGGTCGATACAGACCCAGGGCTGCGTGCCGAAGCGTCCGGTCGCCGTGTCCTGGCTCTTGAGGATCGGTTCGATGCCGTCCACGAGGCCCTTGAGCAGGTGTTCGGAGGGTGGCCAGATCGGCGCTGACACGGCCTCCTGCGCCAGAGCCGAGAGGGTGAGGGTCAGCATGAACAGACATCCCTTGAGCTGAAATGGCATGGGCAGATTCTCCTGGTTACTGAGGCTCTTGCAGAACCCCGCGTCTGGCCCTGGAGCCCGCGATGCCATCGCCCGTTCCGGGCGGGTTCGCGGTATCTCCATATACGGCGGAAGCCCCGGCAGTGCCGGTGCGGACCGCCGACTCCAGGCGAGATGCTGGTGAGCCGAGGGTTCTGCAAGAGCCTCGGTGACCCACGGTAGCGGGCGCAGTCAGGCACGATATCGATACCGATGTTATCACGGAGTTCCGCTGTAGGTGATGATCGTCACGATGCCGGTGGAGCTACGATAGGTCCACTCGCCGGTCTTGACGCCGGCATTGAACTCTCCGGCCTGTTCGAGGCCGCCGTCCTCATACCAGCGGCTGTAGGGGCCCTGGCGCTGGCCGGCGGCGAAGCTGCATTCGAGCTTCTTCCTCGGTTCAGCCGCCCCGCTCGGGGTCCAGTACTCGGTGAACGAGCCGTCCAGATGGGGCTGAGGCCAGTCGAAGTCGATAAAGACCACGCCGTCCTCGTCCTGGAGCAGTTCGGGGCCCTCCTTCACATCGTCCACCCAGTTCGATTCCCACAGGAGAGTGCCGCCACGGCTCCAGCCGCGCCAGGGCCCATTACGCTTGCCGGCGACATAGTACTCCTCGGCGGCCTTGCTGCCGTCGGAGTGATACCAGACCCACCAGCCCTCGAGCTTGTCGTTCACATAGCAGCGGCACTGCGCCAGGTACTGGGTCCCGGCGTCTGTCTCGTGGACCTGATACTGGCCTTGTTTGTGGCCGGAGCCATCGGTGTAGTAGTCAATCTGGTCCGTGCCGCTCTCTGACTCCTCCTGGTGCCGCAAGGGCCCGTAGTCGAGGCCTTCGCCGCAATCGCAGGTGTCCGCGCCGGCGCCGGGAGTGGCCTCGACCACGACCCGGCAGCCATTGCGGGCCCTGGTGCCGCCGTTGGAGTCGGCCAGGGTCAGGCTGACCAGGTAGTTTCCCTGGTCGGCATACACGTGCGAGGTGGAGGGACGGTCGTTGGTCACCGGCTCTGCCCCGTCACCGAAGTTCCAGGTATAGCGCGCGTTCAGCGGCGGCTCGTTGACCTCGGGGTCGAGCAGGACCGTGGCCCCGACATGGGTGTAGATCACGGCGGGGTCGAAGGTCAGGCGTGTGCCGGAGGGGACATCGACCTTGCAGACGCCCTGGACCAGGACTCGGTTGAGCGTCCGGTCGCGCAGGGTAAAGGTGACATCGAACGAGGTCCGGCCGTTGTTGGCGAAGCGGTGTACGACGCTGTAGGTGGTCGGGTTGGGGGGGCCGGCGGGGTAGCTCTTGTAGAAGGAGAAGTCATCGCTGCCGTCACCGAAGTTCCAGATCACCTCGACGGCCTTGACGGCGGGTGGCAGACCTTGCACCTCGGCCGCGAGGCTGTAGAGGTGGCCGAGGACGGCGGCGGGTATGGCGGGCGGGCACATGGTCAATTGCAGCGGGCTGAGGCGCACGACCGCGGTCTGGCCCTTACGGGTGCCGTAGGTCGTGAGGTACAGCACCCCGGCCTCGCGGGTGGCCGCGCCGACCAGCGGCACGATGGTGTAGAGGGGCAGCGTCTGTCCGGGGTAGAAGGTCGCCAGCGGCCGCACGCCGCCGGGGACAGCCGTGCTCAGCGGCAGCACGGTCACGTCGATCAGGGTGTTGTTGGGGACTCCGCCGATGACTTCGACCACGACGGGAACCGCCGCGGTCCCCGTCCCATTGGTCAGGCGATAGGCGAGGGGGAGCATGCTGACGTCGGCGGGCACCCGCATGGTGGCGGTGGCGCTCTCGTCGTGAGTTGAGACCCAGGAGGGGGTGCGGTTGGGGTAGCGCCGGGTGGACACATCCAACTTCAGCGAGTCGAGGGGTGTACGGGGGACGCGGTCGTTACTCCAGTTGGCGTCCGTCAGCAGCGCCAGGAGGAAGTCGCGGTAGTGGTTTTCGAGGCTGCGCCCGGTGGTCGTGTAGACGTACTGCGACCAGTTGCGGTAGGCGGTCACGCTGGCCCGCATGGCGGTGTACATCGCGGGGAAGTTGGCACCCCTGGACATGAGGAAGTCCAGGAAGTGCGCCATGGCGTAGCGATGGTTCTGATCGGCGCCCTCGGGCGGGGTTTCGTCCGGCTTGGGGAGCCAGGACGGCTCCGGGAAGCCGTTCTCCATCATGGCCGCGACGAAGTCGATGGTATACTCGCCGCGCATATCCTGAGTGAGGACAATGCGAGCGCGGGCGTACTCGGCGGTCATGTCCATCAGGCACATATTGGCGGCCATGCTGGCGATGGTCCACGTCTGGTTCTGCACCATGTGGAAGAGTTCATGTCCAATGGCGCCCTGGAGGTCGGGCAGTCCGGCCCAGGTCGTGGCGATGGAGTAGTTGCCGGTCCAGGAACTCCATTCGGCCCCGTCCAGGCCAGCGACGAGGGTGACCGAGGCCCGCGAGTCAAGGGGAGCATCAACGCCTAACAAGGTCGGGCGGGTGCGGGCGTAGCGCTTGATGGGGTAACCGAGGGTCTGGTAGCGGAGGTAGAGCCGCTGGAACTCCGGCGCAACCGGGTTGGCGACAAACTGCGACTCCGGCACCGGCACCCCGCCCAGGGTGGCGTTGCGCATGGTGTTGACCGTGCTGCCCAAGCGTTTGTTGTAGATGAACTGGAAGTTGTCCCCTTCGAGGTAGTCGTAGAGGATGGGATCCTCGGGCACGTCGTCGGAGCCGACGCGGGTGGCACGCTTGTCGGCGAGGGGCGTCTGGCGGACGAACTGGCGCACGATCAGCGGTCGGTTGGCCAGGAATACGGCCACCTGGCGCACGGGGTCGAAACCGGCGTCCAGCGAGACCCAGTTGCGGGAGGCTTCGTCCCAGGCGCCAACCCAGACGCTGGCCAGGGGATCGGCGGCCGTGGCCGCGGCGAACGACGGGTCCACCGGCATTTCGACCAGGGCGGCGGGTTCGAAGGTAGTCAGGGCGCCGAGGGTCAGGCGATAGAGGCGCGGGCTGGCGAGTAGCCCGGGGGGCGAGGCTGGGTCGAGGTCGACCGCGGTGATCGTCAGGGGCATGGAGGTGGCCGGCAGACCAGGCGGCAACGAGACGCGGATGCCGTCCGCCGCCGTGATCGTGCGGACGGCGGCGCCGGGCGGCGCCTCGGTGCTGGAGAGCGGTACGGGCAGGGTGGTGGCGGTGAGGATGCGCGCGGCGTCCGCGGTACCGACGAGGCCGTCGTAGGTCAGGTCCCCGGCCAGCAGGTCGGCGGCTGCGAGGCCGAGGCTCATACGCATTGCCAGTTCGGCGTCAAAGATGTCGAGTCGGCCATCGCGGGTCACATCGCCGGGCAGGATGCCAGCCGCCAGTGAGACGAAGTGGGCCGTGACCCGGCTGTCGGCATTCACCTCCAGCGTTGCCACCGGGTCGGGGCCGCTGGCAGCGCCGCTCCAGTGGCTGAAGGTCCAGCCGACGGCGGTGCCGGTGGCGGTGAGTTGGGCGGTGTCGCCATCGGCGTAGGTGGCTTGGTTTGGCTCGACCCGGCCGGCGCCGGGGGGCTGGATGTCCACGGGCAGGCCGCGGCGGGGCCGCGCGAACAGCGCCTCAACCCGGTGGTCGGCGGCGACCGCGTTCAGGTCATAGTTCGGAACCGCGCCGACCGCGACGCCGTCCACCAGGACGTCGGCGACCACGTAGCCCGCATCGGGGGTCACGGTCACGGTGGTGGAGTCCCCGGCGGCCACGGTAACGGAGGGCGAGATGCTGCCGTGCTCCCCGGCCGTGGTGATGACAAAGAACTGGTCGGCGGCGACGAAGTGCGCGCTGGCTGTCCGGTCTCCGTCCATGACCACGGCGGCGGCCGCTGCACTGGGCACGTCCACGGAGCCGGTCCAGGTGAAGAAGCGGAATCCGTCTGCCGCGGTGGCGCTGACCCCGGCGGTCTTGCCGGCGATGAATTTGAAGCGGCCCTCGCTGTCGGTGCCGCTGGCCGAGAGGACGTTCACGGTGCCGGCGTCGGCCGGCTCGACGGCCACGGTCAGCCAGGCCGGGGCCGCGGCTGGGTAGAGCGCGGTAAAGTCGCCGACTCGTCCCGCCACGATCTCCAGGCTCTGCTCGGCGGGGGTTGCGTAGCCCTCGACGTCACCCCAGGTCGCGGTGTAAACGCCGGTCGGCAACGAGCTGATGGTATAGGACTTTGCAGCGCCCGTGGTGCCCACGTAGACGCGTGGTCCGGCGAGGATGAAAGGCGCGTCGGGAATGGAGCTGGTCAGGACGGCCGAGCTGGTCTCGACCGCCAGGAACTCCCAGGCGATCTGGCGGTAGAGGAGGCGTTCGCCGCCCTTGGGGTCCGGCTCGACCCAGGTCAGGTCGACGACGCTGGGCTCCACCATGCCGTACGAACTGCGCAGGCCCGGGCAGCGGGAAGTAGCGTGGTCGGTCAGGCGCATGGGCAGGACGAAGCCGTCGCCGGACCACAGTCCGAAGACGCCACCGGGCTCCCGCGTGCCAGGCTTATAGAGGTCATAGGCCACCAGGATACGGTCGCCGCTGTAGACCCCGAGGGTGGCGGAGACCACATCCTCCGCGGCATCGGTCAGCGCCTTGGGCGGGCTCAGCAGGCCAGAGGCCGGGTCGTAGACGGCATACCAGAGACGAGCGTAGAGAGCGGGTGTCCCGATGCCGCCGCTGGGGTTACGCTCGAGCCAGACCAGGTGCAGGCGGCCCTGGGAGTCGACCTCCATATCGCCGCCAAAGCCATTGCGACTGGCGTCCGAGAGGCGGAAGGGCAGGCCCCAACCGGTGGCTGGCGAATAGGCGGCCACCATCTTCTGCCTGGGCTCGAGGGTAAGGATCAGCTCGAAAGACAGAAGGAGCCTGCCGTACGGGCCACACTTGAGGTTGGGACTTACGCATCCCTGGCCTACCTCTGCCTCCAGCGGCGCCGCGGCGACGGTGATCCGGCCCGACCAAGACGCGCCCTGATCGGCGGAGGAGGCCAAGACGATGCTGGTGGGCGGCTGTTGCAGGGGGCCATAGTCGGCATAGCGGTTGAAGAAGGCGCTACGGGCCCAGGCCGCATGCACGCTCACACCGTCAGAGGCCAGGGTCGCTTCAGCCTCGGGCGCCCAGTCGCCAAACCAGTCCTCGTAGAACAGCCCCGAACGCAAGACGGCGCCGCCGTTGCGCGGGACGCCATAGCCGACGCTCCAGCCATCGCTGACGGACAGGTAGAGCGCGTCCAGATTATCTACCACCAGGTTGCGCAGCGACCAGTTGGAGGCCAGGGCGGTGGCCCAGCTCATACCGCCGTCAGTGCTGGTGGCGAGGTAGGTGACGTGGTTGCCCCAGGTGTGGTCCAAGCCGCCGGCCATGTAGCCCACGTACAACGCGCCCGTGGAGTCGCGCACCAGCCGCTGATTCGAGGCCAGCAGGCCGTAGCTGTAGCGGTCGCGGTCGATGACGGTGGCGGAACCGGAGCTGATGCCGACGCTGACAAAGAGGGTATTGCGTACCGGCTTGAAGTTGTAGAGCGCGGCGCGGCCCGTGGTGCCGCCGGTGACGAAGGCCTGTCCACCGTCGAGAATCACGCTCGCGGCGCCCCCGACCCAGTAGTCGTCGGCGTTGACGGTGACCGGCGAGGTGGTGCGCTTGCCCGTCACCAGGCTGGCGGACACCGGCCAGACCTCACTGGCGCCCGTGCTTGCATTTCGGCTGGCAAGGAGGAAGAGCGCGGTATCGCGGCTGCGGTTGAGCAGGGGCGGCCAGACCTCGGCGGAACTGTGCGGCAGCGGCGGAGCGAGGGCCAGCCGGGTGAACTGCTGGGTGGTGGCGTTGAACAGCGCCAGCGCCACCTCGCCAGTGTCGGCCTTGCGGGCGGCAAAAACGAAGACGCCATCAGTGGTACGCTGTTCGCCCACGTCCCGGCGGCTGTCGGCCAGCAGCTCCCAGCCTGATTCACCGACGAACAAGACCTCGGACAGGGTGATGAACTCGTTGGCGTCCGGCTTGTAGCGCTCCACCTTTTCGACCACGGTGGCGCCAGCGGCGCTCCGGCCGCCCGCCACGATGGCACCGCCGTCCTCGGTGGGCAGGACCACGGCGTGCGTGCGGGGCGTTGCCAGGGGTCCGGTGGCGCTGAAGGAGTCGGTTGCGGGGTCGTAAAGCTCGCCGTACTGGGCCGCTTTGGCCGCGTCGCCGGTGCCGCCGACGAGCAGGGCTTTGCCGCTGGCCAGCCTGGCGCCGCGGCAACCGGCGCGCGGCTGAGTGAGAGTGCCCGCGCTAGCCACGGCGGTGTGAGTCGCCGGGTTGTACACCTGGGCCGTGCTCTGTCCAGGTAGCACTCCCTGATTCTGCCCGCCGCCGGCCAGCAGAATGCGCCCGTCTGCCAGCCGGACGATGGCGCCGTCATCGAAGGGCTTCGCCAGCGGGTAGAGGGTAAAGGTGTTGGTGGCCGGGTCCCAGACCTCCATGGACGAGAGGACGGCATAGTCCTTGCCATGACCCCCGAAGACGGCAACGCACCCGGAGTCCAGCACCGCGGTGGCGTGTCCCATGCGGGCCACATTCAACAAGGGCCCATCCCAGGCCAGCGGGTCCTTCTGCTCAAACTTGGCGGTGACGGCTTTGGGGGAGTCCACCAGCAGCGGCAGGGTTGGATTGGTGCCGATGGCGTCGCCGCCCCAGCCGACGAAGCGATAGCCGGTGGCGGCGGTAGCGGTCAGGTTGACGGTGGTAGGGGTGGCGTAGGCGTGGGTGATATCGGCGGCTGGGTCGGTTGTGCCGGCGTCGACGGGGTCAATCGTGATCGTGAGTTGCGGCGGTCCGCGGAGCGTGCCCGACTGCAAGATGGTGCCCTTTTCTCCGACGACCACGAAGGTGTCGCCGCCGCTGGCGACCCCGTACAGGCCAGGCCCAAAATCGCGGTCCAGGCCCGAGTCGCGCTCGGTCCAGGTGCGGCCGTCCTCCGAGACCTGGATGTGGCCATACTGGCCCGCCGCAACGAACCAGCCTCGGCTGAAGCCCGCCCCCAGAACATCCATCCCGCTCGTGCCGATGAACTCCTCGCTCCAGGTGTTGCCATCCTCCGAGGTCCGCATAGTACCATGCCAGCCGCCCGCCACGAAGCGTCCGGCGCCGTAGGTCACTCGGAGCAGGTCCGTGAGGCCATCTGTAGGGGGGACGCGCACGGTCCAGTTCGTGCCATCGGTCGACGCGAGGATAGCGCCCTGCTGGCCCACGGCCACGAAGACGCCGTCGCCGAAGACCACGCTACGCAGTCGCGCGGTGAGGTCGGCGCCGACCGCGGTCCAGGTCTTGCCGTCGGGTGAGGTGGCCAGGGGTGGGTTCACCCATGAGGTCCCGACGGCCACGAAGAGGCCGTTTCCGTAGGCCACATCCCAGATGAAGAGTTGTATCCCGGTCGAGTTGTTCCATACCGAGAGGTCGGCGAGGTCGGCATAGAGGATCGCATCGCCGCCGGCCACCACCACCGTGTTGCTATTCTGCGCGATACTGCGCATGGCGTATTCAGGCGTGGCCCGCAGCGTCCAGGTTTCGCCGGTGGCAGAGGTCAGGATGGTGCCGCCGATGCCGCTGCTGCCCACGGCGATGTACTGGCCGATGGAGAGGTAGGCGCAGCCGTACAGCGCCACGGTGGGAACGCCGGAGTCCCGCGCCACCCAGGTATCCACTCCGGCCGCCTGGGCGTTCGCGGCGCCGAGGAGGCTGACAGCGGCCCAGGACAGCACGGCTAGGCAACGGGTCCGGCCGAATGCACGAAACCGGCCAAAGCCTTTTTCATCTATCGGGCGTAGGAGCATGGGGGGGTTCTCGGTTGGCGGCTTGATGGCGCGGGGCAGTCTCTGGCGCGCTCAGTGCGGGTCGAGTTCCAGCGGGCCGGGCGCGCGACAGGAGACCCAGTAACCACGACCCGGAAGCATGCTTAGGCCGGGGACGTACTGTCGGGTCGCGGCATCCCAGCTCCAGAACGGCCCGACGACCGTGGGGGCGCAGTCGGCGCGGTTGACGGTTGCGAGCGGTCCGATCAGGTTCCAGCCCTCCCTGGTAGTGATGGCGGTGGTGGCTGGCAACGCCCCTGCGACCACCAGCTCAGTCGCGGTTGGAGCGAAGACCCAGTAGGCCTGGAACGCCTCAATCCGTGAGACGTTGACGAGATGCTGATACGGTGGTGCGGCCTCACCCCAGACGGGGCCCGCGTAGACGGGGGTTGCCGGGGCGTGCTTGGGGGCCCCGCGTTGGTTGGCGCTCGAGAGCACGGCGGCGGCGCTCGAATCGGCGGGTTGCACCGGCAGGGAGATGAGGTTCCAGCCCGGCTGCAGCGTTACCAGCACGTCCGGCTGGACCGGGCTGGTGCCTTCCTGGAACTCGGTAAGATTGCTGCGTCGGTCGTGGTCGGTATCGGTGTCGGAGGTGGCGCCAGCCAGGCCGAAGTAGTGGTATTCCCAGTCATTGGGGATGCCTCCATCGGTGGTCGTGCCCCCGGCCATGGACCCGGCCGGAGCGCTGCCGGCCGGGGCGCTGTCCGGGGTGAGGGCATCGCCGACCAGCAGGTTCTCTGGGGAGGCGGCGATGGCGATGGCCGCGGCGTCCTTGCTCAGGAGCGTCAGCCGCAGGCGGATGAGTTCGCCGCTGTCGGCAGGGATGCGGGCTGCGGCGAGGGCGTCCAGATTGCCCTGTTCGACATGCACGCCGTCCATGAGGATCATGCCAGCGATGCGCAGGGTGGTCCCCGCGAGGTGCGCATCGAGCGCCCAGAGGTAGGGACTGGCGCCGCGGGACGCCTTACGGGCATTCTGGGCGTCGATCAGGTCGCCGCGCTCGACCTCCTCCAGGGCGAAAGCGCCGACGGGAAGCAGCAGTTCCAAGGAGAAGGCGCAGAAGGAGGCTGGGTCGAGGCCATGGGCATCGACCGGGACCACGACCGTGTCGCCGATGAGCGCGCTCCGGACATCTACATCGTGGACCACCAGGTCGATCGCGGGCAGCGCCGGACTGAGGCTCAGCAACACCCACAGGCAGCCTGACAGGGGGAAATGCTTCACCGCGCCTGCTCCTTGCCGCGGCGCTGTTCCACGGCGGCCCAGACCATGGCCGCGTAGCCCTCTGCCGGGACGTACTCGGGGACGCTGTTGCCGGTGCCCAGGGCGTAGGAGCCGCGGCCGACGCTGCGCTCCAGCATTTCGCGCGAACGCCGGTATACGGCCGCCGGGGGCGAGCGCACCACGAAGTCGACATCCATACCGCCAAGGACGGCGATGCGGCCGCCGTACTGCTCGTAGGCCTGTTCGACCGGTTGGATGGCATCCTCGTACGAATGTCGGCCGTCGTAGCCCATGCCGTCGATGACGTCGTCCATGATCTCCGAGGCATTGCCGCAGGAGTGCAGGATGGCGGGCATGCCGGCGTTGTGGATCGCCTCGACGATGCGCTGGTGCCAGGGGAAGACGTAGCGGCGCAGGTCCGCCGGGCTGAGCATGGGTTGGGTTTTGTAGCCCCAGTCGTCATTCGAGATAGCGGCGCCGACGGTATCGTAGCGGCAGGCGATCTCGTAGTGGCGCACCAGTCGGGAACCCACCGCATCAAAGATGTCCTGGGCCAGGTCCGGGTCGTCGGCCAGGATGAAGCAGAGGTTGTCATAGCCCACCAGGCGGATGACGTTCTCCAGGACCCCGCCGGGACCGAACATGACGATTTTCATGCCGGGGGGAAGCTCCGGCCGGATCGCGTCCAGGGACGAGTAATCACAGGCGTCTGCCTCGAGCCATTTGTAGGCTTGGAAGCTGGCGCGGTCCGCGATCACGATGCCGTCGTTCAGCGAGATGGTCTGATCCCGCGGATGCTCGCCGGCGGGGAAGCAGAACTGCGGTGGCCGGTAGGTGAAGTAGTCGTATCCGGCCTGGCGGAAGGCCCACATCACCAGGCGCACCGAGTCCAGCCCGTCCGCCTTGGGCACGTACGCCTTAGCGGCCAGCGCCGTGTAGAGCGGACCATTGAGGAAGAACTCGAACAAGGTCGGCCGCGACGGTTGTTTCCGGCTCAGGACTGCCGCCAATTCCGCGAAGTTCGGGCTCGGCGTGTGGGCGCACAGGCGCGCCAGGTAGGATGATTCCGACATGCGCAGGTTCCTTTTTGCTTCTCAATCCCGTTGCTCGGGCGCACGGGGTCCGATGTCGCTCATATCGATGGGTCGGAAGCCAAGGCGCAGGGCAGGGGAGTCGGCGGCCAGGGTGAAGTCGCCGTTGGCGGCGTCCGCGAAACCGGGGTCAGCGACGAGAGAATTCAAGTCATGGCCCAGGCGACGCCATTGTTGCAGGTCCCATTCCTGCTTGCCGTCGTCGCCGCGGTTCAGCAGGGGTTGCGGCCGAGTGGTGTCCCAGAAGAGGTTAAGGTCGGAGAAGATGCGGCGCTTGTCGTCGCCGTAGGCGTTGGCAAACATGGGCGAGCCGGCGCCGACCAGGATGTTGCGGTAGTAGAGCACGCCGGGATGCGGCTCGATGCGGCTATAGGCGGTGGCGGCTTCGTCGCCGAAGACGAGGATGTTGTTACGCAGGGTATTTTCGCGGCCGTAGTGCTGGTGGAAGACGTGGCCATTGGTGCGGTAGCAGATGTTGTTTTCCAGGATGATGTGGCTGGAGCCCTCGTCAGTGTAGAGCGCCCAGGCGCCGTAGTGGGCCTTGATCACGTCATGGATGAGGTTGCCGCGCACGATGGTGCCCGCCTGTACGCCGAGCAGGTAGACGCCGCCCATGTCCGAGAGCAGGCCCTGGCCGATGGTATGGATGTGGTTCTTCTCGATGAGGTTATCATGGCTGACGCTAGGCCCATAGCCCCAGACCCAGCCGACCGAGATGCCGCTGTAGAAGAGGTCGTGGATGTGGTTGTGGGCAATGACGTTGCCCGCCGAGTTCATGCTGAGCACGCCGATGGCGCTGTGGAAGATCCGGCCGGCCTGATGGATGTGGTTGTCGGCGATGCGGTTCCAGCCGGTGCGTCCGCTCTCGGCTTCGCCGGCGGCGGTGCCGTTGATCTTGACCCCGCCAGCGCCCAGGTCGCGGAGTTCGCAACCCACGACGCGGATGCCGTGGCAGCCGTTGGAGAGGAAGAGCCCGTACCAGCCGACGTTGCGGATGACGCATTCCTCGAAGGAGCAATCCCGGGCGTACTCGAGATGGATGACCCCGGGGACATCGGCAGCGCCCTGGCCAGCGGCGGCGCGGTCGCCGCGGTTGAACCACTTCACCGAGGCATTGGGCAGGATATCCTGAGCGGCGCGGGGCTCTTCGCCGGGGTGGCGCCAGTCGGTGTGCTGGAAGGTGATGCCACGGAAGCGCACGTTTTCGACCGGCCGGGCTTCGGTGCCCGCCAGGCGCAGCAATTGCAGGGCTTTGGGGGCGACGACCTGGCAGGTCTCGGGGGTTTCGCCTGGCAGGGGCAGGTAGATGAGCTTACCGGCGGCGCGGTCGAGATACCACTCGCCGGGATCGGTCAGGGCTTCGGCCACGTTGTCGAGGTAGTAATCGGCCAACTGTTTGCCGAAGGAGCCCACCAGGTTGGTGCAACTGCCGCGGCTCAGGGTCACCAGGCGGGTGGCGGGGTCGAAGGCGGCGATGGGACTGCGCTCCTCGATCCAAAAATGCACGTAGACCACCTCGACATCGGTGAGATTACGGAACGGCTTCACCTCACCCTCGGCGCAGGTGAATTGGGTGTAGCCGCCACCGCCCCAGCCAGCGGGCAAGGGCATGCCGGGGACGGACTCCATGCGCTGCAGGCCCTGTTTCGGCAGCCGCGGACGCAGGCGGCGCTCGCCATTGACAAAGAGCTCCCGGAAGAACCAGCGTCCCGCCCGGACGTCGGGAAGGTCGGCGGTCCAGGCGGTCTGGCCATTGAGGGTACCGACCTGCCAAGCGCTGATGCGCACGCCGCCATCAAGCACGGGTGTCTCGCCGGGGCAGGCGGCAAAGGTCACCGGCACGGCCTCGTCCGCCGTGATGGTCACCGGTTCGGCGAGGGGGTAACGGCCGCCGCGCAGCCAGACCACAACCGGTCCCTTGAGCCCGCCGATCAGATGCGGTGTGGCCACCTGCATCGGGCGCTCACGCAGACAGCGAATCTTCTGCAGGGCCCCTTTCAGGGTGGCCAGCGGACCGTCATTGCCGACGGCGTTGGGCTCGCTGAGGCGGCCTGACCAGCCGTCGTTGCCGTTGGGCGCCAGGTAGTACTCGATCACATTCAGGGGGTAAGCCTGCATATCCGTCGTCCTCCGTTGTGCCCCGGCCGCTCGTGCCGGACGCCAGGGGTACAAGGTAAGCGCTGAGACGCAGCCGTCAACGTCCGCGAAGCCGTGATCTCCGCAACCCGGCCGCGGCCTGCGGAGATGCCTGAGGAAAGCTTGACTCTGACCGCTGGGTCACTATTTTACACGCTATGGTCATTTTGCCAACCATTAAGTCAACGCAAGCTCTGTACGACGGGGGGGCCAGATGAGCGACCTGGTACAACGGCGCAAGGCGATGGCAGAGGAGATGATGCACGAGGCTATCTGTGAAGCGGCTACAGGGGTGTTGGCCGAGGTGGGCTTTGCGGCGCTGACGATGGAGCGGGTAGCGGAGGCGGCCGGGGTTTCGAAGGGGACGCTGTACAACTACTTTCAGGACCGGGATGCGTTGGTGCTGGCGGTGATCAAGGCGACGTTTGCGCCCTTGAACCGGGAGGTAGAGCGGGCCTTCGGGTCGTCGGCGGACCCTGCGGGGGTTCTGGTCGAGGCGATCAGCATCATTCTGGTGGAAGTCGAGAAACGGCGGGCGCTGGGGCAAGTGCTCTGCGGCCACGAGTTGCCGTCGGTGGTAGCGGCCGAGTTGCGTCAGAACCAGCTCCGAGTTGAGCAGCAGTTCACCGTGGTTTTTGAGCGGGCTTCGCAAGCCGGGCGGTTGCGCCTGCCGCAAGCGAGTCCGGCGGAGTTGGGGCGGTTCTTGAGGCTGGTCTTGCATGGCGTGATCGACGAACGCATGCGGCATGGCCCGGACTGTCCGTCGGTCGAGCAGGATACGGCCCAGATCGAGAACTACCTGGTTCGGCAGTGGTTCAAGGAGGTCTGCTGATGAGACGCGCAGTACTGGTGGTAGCATGCCTGATCGGCGGGGCGTGGCTGCCGGCGGGCGGCGCGGAGCCCGCGACGGCGCGGCGGATTCCGGTGGTGACGACGACGGCGCAGCGCCGGAGTTTCGAGGAGCGCGTGGTGGTTCAGGGCAACGTCGAAGCGAAGACGACGGCGGTGGTGCCGGCCCGGATCAACGGGACGCTGATGACCCTGTTTGTGGACGAAGGCGACGTGGTCAAGGCGGGGGAGACGGCGCTGCTGCTTACGGACGATTTGAATCTGAAGAACGGGCTTGAAGTCAGCCGCCTCGATCTGGCGGTGGCGGCGTGCGGCGTGCGCGAGAAGCAGGCGAACCTGGAGCGCGAGAAGGCGGACCTGGACCGGCATCGCAAGGACTACGAGCGCCAGAAGCGGCTGTTCGACGAGGATAAGATCGGCACGCTCGACAAGGTTGAGGAAGCCGAGTCGGAGTACAAGCAGTCCGTGGCCTTGGTGGCCCATGCGGAGAGTCTGGTGGCACTGGCTGCTGAGCAGCGGAACCAGGCGGCCACCGCGGTCCGCATCGCCGAGAAGAATCTGAGCGACGCCAAGGTGATCGCGCCGCTCTCGGGCGTGGTCAGTCAGCGCTTGCAGGAGGTGGGGGAAATGGGCGGTCCGGCGAAGCCGGTGTTTCGCATTGTTGACCTGAGTCGACTGGAAGTGTCCGCCTTTCTGCCCGCTCAGCACTACGCCGCGATCGTGGTCGGACACACCCGGATGAGTGTCCGCATCGGCAGCGTCGAACAGCGGGACCGGCTGGTCTCCTACCGGGCTCCGACCATCGACCCGCAGTTGCGCGTCTTTGAGATCAAATGCCTGCTGGAGACTCCGCCCGACAGCGTGGCGCCCGGCGCCATGGCCAGTGTCACGGTGGTGCTGCGTCGCGAGGAGGGGCTGGGCGTGCCGAAGGAGGCCATCAGTCAGCGCGACGGCAAGGATGTGCTGTTCCGCCTGGAGGGTGACACGGCGCGGCAGACGCAGGTCGAGGCCGGCATGGAGACCGCGGGTTGGGTGCAGGTGGGTTCCGAGGCTCTGGCGGAAGGCACGGCGGTGGTCACCATGGGGCAGTTCCTGCTCAACGATGGGGCCAAGGTTGACCGGCGCGGGGACGCGGCCAAGCCGGACGTGGCCGCGGCGCAGGCTGGGGCGGTGGTGGTGGATGCGGCGGCGGCACCAGCGGCGGCGGTCAGGAAGGAGAACTGACCGTCATGATGCTTTCAGACGCCTCGGTGCGCCGGCCAGTGGCCATGTCGGCGCTATTTGTCGGATTGACCCTGCTCGGCCTGCAAGCTTTCCGCAAGATGCCGGTGGAGTTCCTGCCGAGCATGAACATCCCGGTTCTGACGATTCAGACCGTCTATCCAGGGGCCAGTCCCGACCAGCTCGAGACCGATGTCGCCAAGCGGATTGAAGACAAGATGATGACGCTGGACGGGCTGGACACCATCCAGTCCACCTGCATGGAGAATGTCTGCCTGACCCTGATCGAGTTCAAGACCGGGGTGGATATCGACATCGCGGCCACCGACGTGCGCGAGAAGCTGGATATGATTGCGCGCGACTTTCCGGAGGACGTGGAAGCCCCCATCATCCAGAAGTTCGACATCAATGCCACCGCGGTGGTCAATCTGGCGCTGCTGGGGAGCGTGTCGCGAGAGGCGCTGTTCGACTACGCCGACAACACCCTCAGAGACCGCATCACCACGATTCCCGGGGTGGCCGAGTGCAAGCTGGTGGGCGGCGCGAAACGCGAAGTACACATTCTGCTTGACCGCGACCATCTGGCCGCGCGTGGCCTGTCCAGCGCCCAGGTGGCGCAGGCGGTGCAGAGCGCGGTTCGGAAGGTACCCGCGGGCCGTATCCGCGATCACGGCCGCGAGTACTCCGTGGAGTTCGATGCCAATGCGGCGACGGTGGAGGAACTGAATGACCTGGTGCTGAGTGCCACGGACGGACGGCGCTGCACCCTGCGTGACGTCGGGCGAGCCGAGATGAACACGAAGGAACTGCGGCAGCAGGCCACCTACAACGGCAGCCCCTGCATGGCCATCGAGGTGATCAAGAAAGAGGACGCCAATGCCGTGCAGGTGGTGGACGGGGTGCGCGAGGCCATGGATCGTCTGCGGCGCGAGTTGCCCGGCGGCATGGAACTGGTGTGGGTCAAGGACGATGGCGCCTTCATCCGCGCCACCGCGGCCAGCGCCTGGAATAGCGTGGGGCAGGGGGTTCTGCTGACCGCTGCGGTCCTTTTCCTTTTCCTGTACAACCTGCGCTCGACCTTCGTGATTGCCATCACCATGCCTCTGACCATCATCATCGGCCTGTTCTTCATGCAGTTCATGGGCTACACCCTGAACACCTCGACGCTGATTTCCATCGGGCTTTCGGTGGGCATTCTGGTCACCAACTCCATCGTGGTTATGGAGGCCATCATCAAGCATCTGGACGAGGGCAGTTCGCCGACCGACGCGGCACTGAAAGGGGCGACGGAGTCGTGGATTCCGGTTCTGGCCAGCGCCGGCACCAACCTGGTGGTGCTTTTTCCGATCGCGATGGTGAAGGTTACCGTGGGCCAGTTCCTGCGGCCGCTGGTGGTGACCATGATCATCATGACCCTAGTCTCGCTGTTCATGTCGTTTACCCTGACGCCCATGCTCTGCATGTTGCTGCTGCGGCGGCGCCAGCCGTCGAAGTGGAACCCGCTCACCTACATGGAACGCGGCTGGAATTGGATGTTCAATAAGCAGGTGGGGGCTTATGGCGCCGGGCTGCGCTTCCTGGAGCGCCGGAAGTTTGCCGCCGTGCTGGTGCTTGCCGGGGTGGCGTGGCTGTTCTTCAACTCGCTGTCGTTGGCCCCGAAGATTGGCGGCAGCTTCTTCAGTGATTTTGATCGGGGCGAGATCACGATTCGGCTGGAATTTCCGACGGGTTACTCGCTGGCCGCGAGCGCAGCCCGGGTCAAGGAAGCCGAAGCGCTTCTGCAGGACCTGCCCGAACTCAAGAGCATCGTCACGACGGTGGGTAAGATTCAGGGGGTTGCCGGGCAGGTGTCGGAAGGGGTCTACCTCGGTCAAGTCCAGCTCAAGTTCAGCGAGCGCACCGAGCGGGAGCAGAGCCTCGATGCCTTGCTCGGCGAGGCCCGTCTGCGCCTGGCTGGCTTCCCGGATTGCATCGTCGGCATCTTCAAACCCAGCGCGATCGTCGGCATCGAGAGCAAGTTGGAACTCTATCTCTATGGCGACGATCTCAAGACGCTGGACCAGCTTGGGGCTGAGCTGAGAACGTACGCCGAGGGTGAGGGCAGTTTCGTCGGGGTGGACACCTCGGTCCGTGAGGGTAAGCCCAAGCTGCGGTTGACCCCGAAACGGACGGAGCTTGCCGACCGCAGCCTCAGCGCGCTCACTGTGGCCATGACCCTGCGCGGTAACCTCGAGGGTCTCAATGCCGGGACCTTCACCCGTGGTGACCGCAACTACGATATTGTGGTCAAGTTCGAGGAAGAGCCTGGGCGCGACCAGATCGAGCGCTTCCTGCTGCCGTCCGGACCTGGGCAGACGCAGTTGATCAGCAGCCTCGCCGACAGCGTGGAGACCACGAGCCCGATCCAGATTCTGCGTCGGGACAAGCGCCGCGTCTGCAAGGTCTCCAGCGACAGCCGCGTCGCCTTGGGCATTGCCGCCGCCGCTCTGCAGGCCCGGGCCGAGCAGATTCTGCCGCCCGGCTATGCGGCTCGCTACGCGGGTCAGGCCAAGCGCATGGCCGAGACCAATGCGGCCCTGGGAGAGGCGGCGCTGGTCGCCCTGATTCTGGTCATGCTGACCTTGGCGGCGCTGATGGAGTCCTGGCGCCAGCCGCTGCTCATCCTGGTGACTGTGCCGCTGGGCCTGGTGGGGTACCTGTGGGCATTGTACCTGTTTGGCGAGACCTTCTCGCTGTTTGTGGTCATGAGCGCGGTGATGCTGATCGGTATCGTGGTCAACAACGCGATTCTGATCATGGATCAATACAATGTGCTGGTGAGCGGCGGGGTGCCTCGGCACGAGGCCATGACGCGGGCTGCGTGTGACGAGTTCCGCCCCATCGTCATGATCACCCTGGCGGCGGTGCTGGGCATGTTGCCGATGGCGCTGGACAAGGGCATCGGCGCGGAGATGCGTACGGGCGTCGGCATCGCTTCCGCCGGCGGCATTCTCGCCTCCGGGATCCTCACCCAGCTCGTCATCCCTATCCTGCCCAACCTCTTTGGCCGCGCTCCGGGTTCGCTGGGGTGGTTCGCCCGCCTGCGCCGGTTCTTTCAGCGCCAACCCCGCACCGAGGAAAGGAGTACGTTTCCGGTATGGCCGGGTTGACGCGCCTGAATGAAGTGCAAACCGACCTCGTGCGCGCCGCGGGGCGCCTCCCAGATGCGTTTACGCAGCGAACCGGTCGGCGAGAGCCTGGCGGCGGCCACTGGGGGGCATGTGCCGGAAGAGTAGAGCGGCGGGCGTTGGCCGTCGCCGCTTTGGCCTGATTTGATGACCGCGAAAGGTACGTATTACGGTGTGGGTTCAAGGAGGCATGCAGATGAAGAGGTGGCAGGTTGTGAGAGCGCGAGGGTCGAGAGGGCGCGGGCTCGGGGTCGCGGTCGCCGCGGGAGTTCTTGTTGCCGGTCTGCTGGTGAGCGGTTGCGGGAAACCGAAGGCGGCGGCGGGACCGCCACCGGGCGGCGCCCCCGAGGTGGCCGTGGTGGTGGTACAAGCGCAGCGCGTCGAGATGACGGTGGAATTGCCGGGACGTGTCTCCGCGTTCCTCTTGGCCGAGGTGCGCCCGCAGGTCAGCGGCATCATTCAGGAACGCCTCTTCAATGAGGGCGCCGAGGTCAAGGCCGGCGAGACGCTTTATGGGATCGCTCCGGGCAGCTACCAGGCGGCGCACGCCAACGCCAAGGCCGCCGTGGCGGTAGCGAAGGCCAACCAGGCCACCGCTCAGGCGGGCGTGGCGGCGGCGAAGGCCGCCGAGGCCACCGCTCAGGCGGCCCGCGACGCGGCCAAGGCCGCCCGCTCCAACGCCACGGCGAATCGGTCTCGTGCCGAAGCCACTGCGGTTCCCCTGCGCCTCCGGTCGGAGCGCTTCCGGGAACTGGTGGTCAGCAAGGCGGTCAGCCAGCAGGACGTCGACGATGTCGGCGCGGCGCTGAAGCAGGCCGAGGCCGGGATCGAGAGCGCCGCGGCCGGGATCGAGGGCGCCGAGGCTGAGATCGTGCGGGCCGAGGCTGCGGTCCAGGCCGCGGCGGCCGACAGCCAGCGCGCCGCGGCGGCGGTGCAGGGCGCTGAGGCCGAGATCATCCGGGCCGAGGCGGGCCTGGCGGCGGCGCAGATCACCCTGGACTACACCCGGGTCACGGCGCCGATCTCAGGACGCATCGGCAAGTCGTCGGTGACCATCGGGGCGCTGGCGACGGCGTATCAGCCCGTGCCCCTGACCACGGTTCAACAGCTCGATCCGGTCTACGTGGATGCGCCGCAGGCCAGCGCCGCGCTGCTGCGCCTGAAGCGGAACCTGGCCAATGGCAATCTGGTCCGTGACGATACCTTGCAGGCCAAGATCAAGCTACTTCTGGAAGATGGGACGCTCTACCCGCTGGAGGGCACCCTGAAATTCACGGATGTCACGGTCGACCCGAGCACGGCCTCGTTCATCCTGCGGATGGTCTTCCCGAACCCGGCCGGCGTCCTGCTGCCGGGCATGTTCGTCCGGGCGGTGGTGAGCGAAGGTGCCAACGACCAAGCCATCCTGGTCCCGCAGCAAGCCATCTCGCGCGACCCCAAGGGGAATCCGCTGGCGCTGCTCGTGGGCGCCGACGGCAAGGTTGAGGAACGGAAGGTCTCTCTTGACCGCGCCATCGGGGACCAATGGCTGGTCTCCTCAGGACTGGTGGCCGGCGATCGGGTGATCGTCGAGGGCAAGCAACGCCTGCGCCCCGGCGTGGCTGTGAAAGAGGTTCCCTTCGCCCCCGGCCCCAAGCCCGGGACCAAGCCCGTGAACCCGGTCCCGCCGGCCCCAACCCCGAAGAACTGACGGAGACGCGCCATGCTCTCACGATTTTTCCTGGACCGTCCTGTCTTTGCCTGGGTGATCGCCATCATCCTAATGGTGGCTGGTGGCCTGGCCATCTACAAGCTGCCCATCTCGCAGTACCCGCCCATAGCGCCGCCGTCCATTGCGATTGACGCCTACTATCCGGGCGCCTCGGCCGAGACGGTCGAGAACAGCGTGACCCAGATCATCGAGCAGAAGATGACTGGCTTTGACAAGATGCTGTATGTCTCGGCCACCAGTGATTCGTCCGGCGCCTGTCGCGTCGAGTTGACCTTTGCGCCGGGGACCGATCCGGACCTCGCCTGGGCCCAGGTGCAAAACAAATTGCAGCTTGCCATGGCGAACCTGCCGCAGGTGGTGCAGCTCTCCGGCGTCAAGGTGAGCAAGTCCACCCGCAACTGGCTGATGATAGTGGGCTTGGTCTCAGACGACGGCAGCATGAATGGTGACGATCTGCGGGACTATGGCCAATCCAACCTGGAGAAGGTGCTCTCGCGGGTGCCGGGGGTGGGCGAGGTGCAGATTTTTGGCGGCCAGTACGCCATGCGCATCTGGCTGAACCCCGACAAGCTGGTCGACTACCAGATGACGATTCAGGACGTGGTCACGGCTCTGCGGGCCTACAACGTCGAGGTCTCGGCGGGCCAGTTCGGCGGGGCGCCTGCCGTCCCCGGCCAGCGCCTCAATGCCGCCATCGTGGTCCAGAGTCTGCTCAAGACGCCCGAGGAGTTTGCCGCGATCCCGCTGCGCACCAACCCGGACGGCTCCATCGTGCGGATCAGCGACGTCGGGCGGGCGGAACTTGGGACCGAAGCCTATGATGCCGACATCTCCTACAATGACAAACCCTCGGCCGCCTTGGCCATCCGCCAGGCAGCCGGCGCCAATGCCTTGGAGGCGGCCGACAATGTCCGGGCCAAGCTGGAGGAGATGAGTCAGTTCTTCCCTGCCGGTCTGAAGGTGGTCTATCCCTACGACACCACCCCCTTCGTCAAGGTGGCCATCGAGGAGGTGGTCAAGACCCTGTTCGAGGCCATCCTGCTGGTGTTCCTGGTGATGTATCTGTTTATGGGGAACATGCGGGCGACGCTGATTCCGACCATCGCCGTGCCGGTGGTAATCCTGGGGACTTTCGCGGTGCTGGGGCTCTTCGGTTTCTCGATCAACATGCTCACCATGTTCGCCATGGTGCTGGCCATCGGCCTGCTGGTGGACGACGCCATCGTGGTGGTGGAGAATGTAGAACGGATCATGAGCGAGGAAGGGCTCTCTCCCCGCGAGGCTACCCGCAAGTCCATGGACCAGATCACCAGTGCCTTGGTCGGCATCGGGCTGGTGCTTTCGGCCGTCTTCGGGCCCATGGCCTTCTTCCCCGGCTCCACCGGCGTCATCTACCGGCAGTTCTCGGTCACCATTATCGCCTCGATGCTGCTCTCGGTGGTGGTCGCCCTGATCCTGACCCCGGTACTGTGCGCCTCGTTCCTCAAGCCGGTGCCGAAGGGACACCAAGCGGCCGAGGGTGGCGTCTGGTTCCTGCGCCCGTTCTTCCGCTGGTTCGACCACGTGTTCTTCCGGATCCGGGATGGGTACATGCGCCTGGTGAGCCAGTCCCTGTCGCGGAAGTTCCGCTACCTCATGGTCTTCCTGCTGATCGTGGTGGCCATGGGATTCCTCTTCCACCGGATGCCCACCGCCTACCTGCCCGATGAGGACCAGGGCATCATGATGGTGCAAGCCATGTTGCCGGCGAACTCGACCCTGGAACAGACCAAGGCGGTCCTGGTGCAGGTCAGGGACTATCTCCTGACAAACGAGAAAGAGGCGGTCGACTCGGTGATGATGATCGCCGGCTCGAGCTTCTCCGGCCGCGGCCAGAACTCGGGCATGGCCTTCGTCAAACTCCGGGACTGGGGGGTCCGCCGGCGCCCCGACCTCAAGGTTGGCGCCGTCGCCGGGCGGGCCATGGGAGCGTTCTCCAAGATTCGCAACGCGATGGTGTTCGCCTTTGCGCCGCCGGCGGTCCTCGAGCTGGGTATGGCGAAGGGCTTTGACTTCCAGTTACTGGACCGCGGTGGCATGGGCCACGCCAAGCTGCTGGCCGCCCGCAACCAACTCCTCGGTATGGCGGCGCAGGAGCCGGCCCTGGCCAAGGTCCGCCCCAACGGTCTGGAAGACGTTCCCGAGTACCGGGTCGACGTGGACTGGGACCGGGCCGGCGCGCTGGGAGTGCCCATCACCGCGATCCACAATACCATCTCCGCGGCCTTCGGCAGCGCCTATGTCAACGACTTCATCCAGGGCGGCCGGGTCAAACGGGTTTACGCCCAGGCCGACGCGCCCTACCGCATGCTGCCCAGCGACCTGGAACGGCTTTATGTGCGCAACAGCACGGGCAAGATGGTGCCCTTCTCGTCCTTCGCCTCGGGGCATTGGAGCTCCGGTTCGCCGAAGCTTGAGCGCTTCAACGGCTTCCCCTCGATGAACATTGTCGGCGAATCGGCGCCGGGGCGGAGTTCCGGTGAGGCGATGGGAGCCATGGAGGGCTTTGTGCGCAAGCTGCCCCAGGGCCTCGGCTTCGACTGGACCGGTCTCTCCTACCAGGAGCGCCAGGCGGGGGCCCAGACCGCGCCGCTCTACGCTTTCTCCATCTTGGTGATCTTCCTCTGCCTGGCGGCCCTCTACGAGAGCTGGCCCATCCCAATCTCGATCCTGCTCGCTCTGCCCCTGGGAGCCATCGGCGGCGTCTTGGCGTCGACCTTCCGGGGGTTGCCCAATGACGTCTACTTCCAGCTCGGGCTCTTGACCACCCTCGGGCTGACGACCAAGAACGCCATCCTGATCGTGCAGTTCGCCAAGGCCCGGGTAGAAGAGGGGATGGGGCTGGTGGAGGCGACTTTGGAGGGGGCCAAACTGCGGCTGCGGCCGATCGTCATGACCTCGCTGGCCTTCGGTTTCGGGGTCATGCCGCTGGCGTTGGCCAGCGGCGCTGGCGCCGGTGCCCAGAAGGCTATCGGCACCGCGGTGCTGGGGGGCGTCGTCACCTCCACCTTCCTGGTGACTCTGTTTGCGCCGCTGTTCTACGTGTTGATCCAGCAGACCTTCAGCAAACGCCACCGCCTCGCGGCGGTCTCCACCTCTGAGATCAACCCACCCGGAGACCACTAACATGGGCAAGCACCTATCGCTTCTGCTTCTCGGGGTGGCCGCCATTATGAGCGGTTGCACCCTGGCACCGACCTACGTTCGGCCGGCAGTTCCGGTGTCGGCGGTCTGGCCGACGGGCGCGGCCTACCCGCAGAATCCGGCCGCCAGCGATCCCGCGGGCACTCAGTCCCTGCGCTGGCAAGACCTTATCACCGACACGAAACTGCAACAGGTTATGGAGTTGGCCCTGACCAACAACCGTGACCTGCGGCTGGCGGCTCTGAACGTGCAACGGGCCCAGGCCATGTACGGCATCCAACGAGCCGAACTGCTACCCACGGTCGACGCCACCGGCAGTGGCAGTCGGCAACGCGTGCCCGCGGACCTGTCAAGCAGCGGGCAACGCGCGACGGTGCAGCAATACGGGGTCAATCTAGGCGTCCTCTCCTGGGAGCTTGACTTCTTCGGCCGCATTCGCAGCCTGAAAGATCGGGCTTTGGAGGAGTACCTGGCCACAGCGCAGGCGCAGCGTGGCGCCGAAATCCTCCTGGTATCCTCGGTCGCCAATGCCTACCTGACCGTGGCGGCAACGCGGGAAAGCCTGCAGTTGGCAGAGTCCACTCTGGCGGCGCAGAGAGGCAGCTACGACTTGGTCAAACGCCGCTATGATGCCGACATCGTGCCCGAATTGGACCTCTTGCGGGCCCAGACCCAAGTCGACACCGCCCGCGGCGAGGTCGCCCGCTTCACCCAGCTGGCAGCGCTGAGCGTCAATGCGCTGCACCTGCTGGTAGGCGCCCCGGTGCCGAACGAACTCCAGCCCACGGCGTTGGCCAGTGTCACTCCGCCGCGGGAGCTGGGGGCGGGCCTGTCCTCGGAAGTACTTCTGCGTCGGCCGGATGTACTGCAGTCCGAAGACCTGCTTCTGGCGGCCAACGCCGACATTGGCGCCGCCCGTGCGGCGTTCTTCCCTCGCATTACCCTGACCGCCGCCGTGGGCACGGCCAGCAGCGAGCTCTCTGGGCTGTTCGGCGCCGGTTCGGATACCTGGAGCTACGCCCCGAAGATCGTGCTGCCGATCTTCGATGCCCGTACGTGGTCAGCGCACCGAGCGGCCAAGGTGCAAAGGGAGATGGCCGTAACCCAGTACGAAAGGGCAATCCAGGTGGCCTTCCGGGAGGTGGCCGATGCCCTGGCCCAGCGTGGAACCGTGGGGGATCAGGTGGCGGCGCAGGAGTCGCTGGTGGAGGCGACGGCCGCGGCCTACCGGCTGGCCGAGACCCGTTACGCCAAGGGAATCGATAGTTACCTGACCGTTCTGGACGCGCAACGCTCGCTCCAGGGTGCGCAGCAGGGCCTGATCAGCCTGCGCCTTGCCCGGCTGGCCAACCTCTTGACGCTCTACAAGGTCCTGGGCGGGGGCTGACGAGTGCCGTTCTGTACGTACTCGAGGCTTCAGCCGCGAATGCCAGACGCCGCGGAGCGCTGAAAGCGCGGCCATTCCTGAGCCCAGGGCACCGCCCTGGGAATGGAATCCAAAACGAGATTGAGCCCTGCCGGGGCGGCATACCGACAGTCCATGGGCACCGCGCGGCCAGCTATGGCGCCCCTGTGCCCGTTATCTTAAACAGCCCTGCCCGGGACCCCCAACGCATTGACAGCCGCCGTTTCCCCCGTGACGGTACGGGCGGCACTTACGTTGGTGGTCGACAGGCGGGCGCAACCCGCCGACAGGGAGGAGTTTTCCCGATGACGGCACGGACCTATTGCCGCGTTTCCGGCTGCCTGGTTGTGGCTCTGACCGGGGCGCTTCTGGCCGCGCCCGCTGCCGTGCCACCGCCGCTGGTGCTGTCGACCTGCGATGACGCTGCCGCCTGGAATGGCGGCACGCTCGAGACAGCCCTGGTCAAGGAAGGCAAGGGCGCTATCCGCTGGGCGCAGGCGGCGTCAGACAGCCTGGTTCTGCGGCGGGTTACGGCCGACTGGTCGGCCTACAACACCCTGGAGTTCGAGCTCTACTCGGTCAAGGCTACCGGCTCGCGCTTCCTGGTCTATCTTGGCTCCCAGAACCCCGCCAGCGAGGGTGCCGACTACTACTCGGCTAGGGTCACCCTGGACTTCACCGGCTGGAAGACCTTCCGCTTCGCCTTTGCCGAGATGGGCGTGAGCCGCTCGCCCCTGGGCTGGAACCAGATTGGCGAGTTTCGCTGCAACGCCAGCGGTTGGGACAACACGCCGCATCCCGAAGCGGTCGTGATCATGGATGAGTTACGGCTGACGTGGACCGCCCCGGCACAGGGGCCACGGCTTGCCGACCCTGAGTTCTTTGGGGCGCTGGACCTCGAGTTGCCGGCCCTGGCCGCGGTCAAAGCCGCGGTGGCGGCGGGCGACTACTCCGCCGCCCGTCGGGCTTTCGCGCAACACCTGAAGGCCCGCGCGACGCCATGCTGGTCTTTTGACTGGCGGCAACGGCCGCCGCACGCCGAGCGCCCCGCGGGGGTCAACACGCGCGCTGCGGACCGGGTGGTGGCCCACGAGTTGACCAGTGTCGGCATCCCGTATCAGTTCGGCCCGGACATCGATTGGTCCATCAACCCCACCAAGCTGAAGTACAGCGAGTGGACCTGGCAGCTCAGCCGGCATCCCTTCTGGCAGACCCTCGGCCGGGCCTACTGGGACACGGGCGACGAGGTCTATGCTCGCGAGTTCGTGGCGCAGATTACGGATTGGATCACGGACAATCCAGTTCCGGTCAACGACAGCGGCAACTCCACCGGCTCGCGCTGGCGCACCATCGAGACCGGCATCCGCATGTTCTCCAGTTGGCCGGAGTGCTTCTTCCGCTTCCTCAGTTCGCCCTCGTTTGACGACGACGCGGTGGTGCTGATGGTCAAGAGCATGGTCGAACACGCGCGGCACCTGTCGGCGCACCCGACCTCCAACAACTGGCTGGCCATGGAGATGAACGGGCTGTTCCACGTCGGCGTGCTCTTTCCCGAGTTCAAGGATGCGGCGCTCTGGCGGGAGACGGCGATGCAAAGTTTGTACGCTGAGATGAACCTCCAGGTCTACCCTGACGGGGCCCAGGTTGAACTGGCCACGGGCTACCACGGGGTCAGTCTGCTCAATTTTCTGGGGACCTTGAAGCTCTCCGAGCTCAACGGCATCGTCCTCCCCGGCGACTACGCGGCGCGGCTAGCCTGGATTCCCACGTTAGCTTGCGCCGTTAACACCACGGGGGTCACCCGCCTGGCTCAACGCTGCGGGGCCGCCCCGGTAGGCGCCTGAGTCACAGTAGCCCATTTTGGCGCCGAAGGGAAGCGGTCGATCTGGATCCCCGGCGCCTTCCGTCGCGAGCCTTTCCCCGTGCGTAGCCCCTGCTGGTCCGTGCTCG
>CAILKC010000118.1 GCA_903834675.1 uncultured Victivallales bacterium
ATCTCCAGCGGATACAGGCGCGGCGGTGGAGCCCACCGCATCTCCAGCGGATACAGGCGCGCGGCGGTGGAACCCACCGCATCTCCAGCGGATACAGGCGCGCGGCGGTGGAGCCCACCGCATCTCCAGCGGATACAGGCGCGCGGCGGAGCCCGCCGCATCTCCAGCGGAAGCCGGTCGCGGCCGACCGACCTCCTCGCCCCCGCCGGGCGGCACTGCGCCGAATCCGCGCAGCAGCCCTGCAACTGCGCAGAATCGGCGCAGTGCCCGCAGGCCTGGCACCGTTCCGCCACCCAGGGGTCCGGGGCGCGAAAAAGACAGTCCTCCGAGGCGTTGGCATGCGAGTTGCTAATGTCCCCGCCAGGCGATGCCCAGGATGTCCGGGCGGAGTTTCCGGATCAAGATGGCATCGGGATGTGGTTCGCGAAAGGAACCCTGATCATGCAGAAGACTCTCACCGTGTTGGCGCTGCTCGGCATGCTGACCCTTGGCGCCGCCGAGGCGTCGGCCGCCTCCCGGCTTCAGAAGCGCGATGGTTCCTGCACCACCGCCGGCACCGCGGCCCGGCAGCAGAAGCGCGATGGTTCCTGCAAGCCCTGAGCGCGGTATTCGGTTGTCCAGGGCGGTGCAGCAGAACCTGCACCGCCCTGCCCGATGCTGGCCCGAGCTTGAGTAGCAGCGCGTTGTGCAGGTCGGCATGCTCAGAATCCGTGTCGATTCGCTTTGCTCCCCGCACCACAACCCTTCAGGAGGCCTTTGCCCATGCTGCCAAGAATCTCTACGACCCTCATCCTCGCGGCACTGCTGGCGGGTGCCGCTTCGGCGGTCGCCCAAGTCATTCCGGGCCGCTACATCATTAGGCTCCAGGACGGCAGCGATCCGGCCGGCGTCGCGCGCGCCCACGGCGTCCGCGCCGAGCATATCTATGACAGTGCCGTACATGGCTTTGCAGGAACACTATCCACGGGCCAACTGCGGACACTACAGCGCGATGGATGCGTGCTTTCCATAGAGTCCGACCGGCGGGTGGCGATACTCGGCCGGGTGGTGCCCGACACTCTCGCCGGGGTGATCGTGACCAGCACCGGCGACCTGGTGCCGACAGGCGTGGACCGCATCGACGCTGAGTTGAACCCGTGCCTGAACGCCGCGGCCATCGGCATCGCCATCATTGACACCGGCATCTGCCTGACCCATCCCGAACTCTACGTCGCGGGCGGCATTTCGTATGTCAGCGGCATCAGCTCCGCCAACGACGATAACGGCCACGGCTCCCATGTCGCCGGGATCGCCGCGGCCAAGCTCAACGGCGTCGGCGTGCGCGGCGTAGCTCCCAACGCGCGCTTGTTTGCCGTGAAGGTCCTCGACAGCAGCGGCAGCGGCACGCTTTCGGCCGTCATCGCCGGGGTCAACTGGGTGACCAAGAATGCGAAGTTGAAGGGTATTAAAGTGGCCAACATGAGCCTCGGCTTTAGCGCCACCAGCAGCACGCTCAACAATGCTATCAGCAAGTCGGTGAACGCGGGGGTGACGTACGTGGTGGCGGCGGGCAACAGTGCGGCGGACGCGGCCAGCTTCAGCCCGGCCAACCATCCCAGCGTGATCGCGGTCTCGGCCGTCGCTGACGAGGACGGTGGCTGCGGTGCCGACGGACTGGCAACCTACTACGGCGCGGACGACAGTTTTGCCACCTTCAGCAACTACGGCACGGTCGTGGACATCGCGGCACCGGGCGTGAATATTTACTCGACCTTCAGGGATGGGGGCTACGCCACGATGTCGGGCACGAGCATGGCGGCACCACATGTGACCGGCTGCGCCGCCCTCTACCTCGCCACTCATCTGACGGCGACGCCGGCAACGGTACGCACGGTCTTGTTGTCGCGAGCGACGCCGCAGTCGCCAGTGGAGCCGTGGCTGGACCCAAGCGGCCGTGAACGGGGCGGCTTCAGCAACGATCGCGATGCTTCTGCCGAACCCCTGGCTGACGCCGCGGGACTCTGAACCCCCGTGCCGCGAGTGTGCAGCGGCAAGCCCGGCCGACCTGCCGGTCTTGCTGCTGCTGAGAACGAACGGGACGGGCTGGACGAGCTGGACGAGCTGGACCATGGCTGGCGTCAGTCGTTGCCCGGGTCAGCCTCCCGCGGGCTGTCCGCGGCGTACGACTTGAGGCGATACACCAGCGTCCGCCGCCCGATCCCCAGCAGTAGTGCGGCGCGGGTGCGGTTACCGTTGCAGTGCGCCAGGGCGGCAAGGATGCGCTGCCGCTCACCTGCCGCGAGGGTTTGCAGCTCGCTACCGGCTCGGTCGGCCGGGGGCGCCCCGGGCGGGCCCTCCGCCGACTCGTGCCGCACCCGCGGTGGAAGGTGTTCGGGCAGAATGACACCACCGCGCGCCATGAGGCAGGAGCGCGCCAGGACGTTGCGCAGTTCGCGCACATTGCCGGGCCAGGAGTAGGCCAACAGGCGACGCTGGGTAGCGGGACTGAGGCGCGCCGGTTCAGCGTTGAACTCAGCCGCAAAGAGGCGAGCCATGGGCACGATGTCGTCGGGGCGCTCGCGCAGGGGCGGCACGTACAGTTCCACTACGTTCAGACGGTAGTATAGGTCTTCCCTGAAACGGCGCTCGGCGATCTCTTTTTCGAGGTCGCTGTTGGTGGCTGCGATCACGCGTACGTCGGCGTACCGGGTTTGGTCCGAGCCCACCGGCGAGTAGGAACCGTCCTGCAGGGCGCGCAGCAACTTCGCCTGCACCGGCAGAGGCAACTCGCCCACCTCGTCCAGCATCAGCGTGGCGCCGTGTGCGGCCTTCCAGCGTCCCTCGCGGGCCGCCAGGGCACCGGTGAAGGCGCCGCGCTCGTGCCCGAACAGTTCGCTCTCGACCATGCTGACCGGAATCGCGGCGCAGTTGAGCTTGATGATGGGACGGTCGGAGCGTGGCCCCCACGCATGCATGAGGTCGGCGATGACCTCCTTGCCCACGCCGCTCTCGCCGGTGATCAGCACCGTGGCGTCGGACTGCGACACCAGATGCACCTCCTGCAGAAGCTGCTGCATGGCGACACTGCGCGCGATGGTCCCGGGACGCAGGGGTGGGAGGGATTCGGTGACCGGCGGGCGCGGCCCCAGGGTGGCCAGCAGCAGATCGCGCAGTTCGCCCAAGTCGATCGGTTTGGCGAGATAGTCCAGGGCGCCATCCTTGACCACACTCACGGCCTGACGGATGTCGGGATAGGCTGTGATCAGCAGCACCGGTAACTGCGGAAAGCGTTCGCGCAGGAGCCCGACCAACGCAATGCCGTCCAGCCCCGGCATGCGCACGTCGGAAATGACCATCGCGACCGGGGTCGCGGCCAGCACCGCCAGCGCCTCCTGGCCGTTCGCGGCCAGCACCGCCTGAAAGCCCCATTCACGCACGCAGCGCGCCACCAGTTCGCGCTGGCTGCGTTCGTCATCGACAATCAGGACCACGGGGGCTTGGGGGCTGCCTGGCGTCGTCATGCCGTGCCTTTCGCCGACGGGGCCGCGCTGGAACCGCTAGCCGCGGTCATGCCCGAGATCTCGAAGGCCGCCCCGTCGGCGCGCTTCAGGCAGGTGACGCGCCAACCGTGCGCCCGGCAGATGCGCTGGACGATCGCCAGGCCCAGTCCTGAACCTTCGGGAGAGGTGGTGTAGTACGGCGCGAAAACCGCCTCTCGGGCAGCTTCCGGCACCCCAGGGCCAGCGTTGCAAACCGTGAGCGTCACACTCCCCGCCGCGGCAGGACACACCTGCACGTCGACGATCCCGGAGTGCGGCGCGAAGCGCAGAGCGTTGTGCAGCAGGTTGAACAGCACCTGCCGGAGTTGTTCCCGGTCTGCCCAGACCACCGGGCTCGACGCCGGGGCGCGCAGGGTGAGCCCGGCATCGGCGAGTTCGTCGGTGAGCAGCAGGTTCAATTCGGCACAGAGGTCGGTGATGGATACGGCCGCGAGCAGCGGCGCCCGTGGCTTAGCGAAGAGCAGCAGCTCGTTGATGCGACTCGAGACGCGGTCAATCTCCTGCATGATCGCGTCCGCCGCCAGGGCGGCCTCCTGCGCATCGTCACTATGTTCAGCCAGGTGCTGGGCTGTGCCACGGACTACGCTCAGCGGATTCTTGATCTCGTGCGCCAGGCCGGCAGCGACCAGATTCATCTCCTGCAGGGCTCGGGTTTCCTCCGCGGCGAGGCGCAGGCGGGCGGCGTCGGCCAGGGAGCGTCGCGACAGTCCCCAGAGCCGGACCAGGGCGAGGGTGGCGGCCAGTGTCACGCCGCAGAAAAGGCCGACAACCAGGGTGTCCCGGCGCCAGCGCGCATGCAGCGGCAGCAGCGGCAGGCTGACAAACAGGCGCGCTTTGGACGCGACCTCGGGCCGAGCCGACTGCGCGGCTCCCCCCTCGCGCCCGCGCCGCCCCCCGTAGCGCCCCGGGCTGCTACGGCCGCAGGCGCCGACATTGACCGTGTCCCAGACGAGGATGTCGTGCTCCAGGAAAAGCGCACCCTTGGGGGCCTCGTTCGCCGCCGCCAGACGATCTATCGGCACGCCGACCCCGCTGCTGACTGCCGCTTCCGCGGTCAGCAGGGCAATCCCGTTGATGGAGGGGGTGGCCACAATCTGGTCGAACACGTCCTGCACCCCGAGCTCTGAGCGTGCGACCGGCCCGCCCATGGTGCGCAGCGTATTGGCGAGGGCATACACCAGCGAGAACGCCTGGTCCTCCATGACCCGGCGTTCGCGCCGATGCCAGTGGCGGAGAAAACCGACGCTGAGCAATCCCACGAGCAACCATCCCAGCAACGCCGAGGCCCAGACCACGCGCCTGCCGAAGTGCTCCGCTGCGACCGCGCTGTCAAGGTTTGTCATCGGAGGATATTGACTCCCATCTGGAGAACTCACCGCGGCTGCCGCCGGTTTCTGGCCCCGGCTTGGTCGCAGCGCCTCCGCCAGCACCGGCGCACGCTCACCATACTTCACCATGGCCTGGTCTCCATTCGCCTCCCCGAGGCAGGCTCGGTAGCGCGGCATGCGAGCCTTCTTGGGAAAAGGCTCTAGCAGGCTTCGTGCCAGTGCTGGCCGCATCTCCGGTGGATTTTGGAGAGGCGCCTGGCCTCAGGCGCGCGGCGGAGCCCGCCGCATCTTTTGGAGAGGCGCCTGGCCTCAGGCGCGGCGGCGGAGCCCGCCGCATCTTTTGGAGAGGCGCCTGGCCTCAGGCGCGGCGGTGGAGCCCACCGCATCTCCAGCGGATACAGGCGCGCGGCGGTGGAGCCCACCGCATCTCCAGCGGATACAGGCGCGCGGTGGAGCC
>CAILKC010000119.1 GCA_903834675.1 uncultured Victivallales bacterium
CTACGAGGCCTCGGCCGACGAACTGGCCAACTGGTTGCTGGACTTCACGCGCCTGGAGCGCCGCGACCGCATCAGCATGCGCAATGCCGTAGAGAGCTCGGCGGACCACTTCGACTGGAGCAACCTCGGCCAGCACTATGCAGACGCGCACGATGAGGTGCTCCGCCTGGCCGGGATCTGAGCGGCGCGCTGGTTCAGCGCAGGTTGAGGCTGGCAGCAGCGTAGGTGATGCCGAGGGCGGGGATATCGACGGCCTTGCGCTGGCCCTCACGGCGGACCGTGCCACCGATCCAGGCGGTATAGCCGGCGCGGCGGGCGGCCTTGAGACAGGCATCGGCGTCGTGGGCGGCAACGTAGGCCGTAAAACCGACGCCCATGTTGAAGGTTCCATAGGCCTCGCGCTGGTCCAGGCCGGCCGTCTGGACAATCGTATCAAAGACGGGCTGCGGCGGGGGGACGAACTCGACGCGGTAGACGAAGGGCGCTTCGAGGCGCATCAGCTTACGCCAGCCGTGCCCGGTCATGTGAGCGGTGTAGTGCAGGGGGATGCCGGCCTGCTGGCAGGCCGCAACGAAGCGCACATAGATCACCGACGGATCCAGCAGCGCCTCGCCGTAGCTCCGGCCGTCGGCAAGGGGCGTCAGGTAGCCTTGCGGCAGGCGTTCGGCCAAGGCTCGGCAGAGGGTCAGGCCGTTGGTCTGCACCCCGGAACTGGCCAGGAAGATCATCACGTCGCCGTCCTGCACGTCACCCCGGATACGGTTGCTCTTGGGCGCGATGCGGCCAAAGGCCGAACCGCCGAGAACGACGGTGCCGGGCGTGATCATCCCCTTCAGCGTCTGCGTCTCACCACCGCTCCAGACCGCCCCCGAGAGCCGACAGCCCTCGGCGAAGCCTGCGGCCAGATCCCCAGCCCGGGTGTCATCGGCCAGGTAGTCGCTGTCGCCGACCGCCGCGTACATGGCGATGGCAATGGGCAGCGCCCCCACGGCGCAGAGGTCGTTGGCGATGGTAGCCACATCATCGAGGGCCACCTGGCGGTAGAAACTCTTCCCGCAGAGCGCGTAGAGCGCGTCGGCCACCAGGATCTTGGTGCCCAGGGCTTCCTCGACGTGCGCGTAATAGGCCTCCGGCGCCTCCACCATGTAGGCGCTCTCCCCGCGGATGTCGGCGGGCTCCGTCAGGCCGTGGGCCGCCAGGCTTCCCACCGTCGTGCCCGCGGCCTTCTGGCAGGCCCGCTTGAACGTGTCCAGGACATCGTAGTTGACACCGGCACTCTGATAGGTCAATTTCGTCGTCATGCGCACACCCCGACTGAAGCGCCCAGGCCACCCGCCTGAGGCTTGCGGCGGCAGCCTTGTATGAGGACCGGGTTTCAGGGTTCGGACGATAGCATGCCTTTGCCCGCTTGCGAGCCACCCCGCGCACGCCCCAGGGCGGTTTCGAGAAAGAGACCCTCGCGAGATCTGGCAGGCGTCTGCCCTAAGCCCGCTGGCCTGCCCTGGAGCCCGCGATGCCCAGCCCGTTCCGGGCGGGTTCGCGGTATCCCCCGTCTGTCAAACCCCAGATACGGCGGAAGCCCCAGCAGAGCCGGTGCGGACCGCCGGCTCCAGGCGTCGCGTGGTTTCCCTGGAGCCCGCGATGCCCAGCCCGTTTCGGGCGGGTTCGCGGTATCCGGCCGTCTGTCAAACCCCAGATACGGCGGAAGCCCCGGCAGAGCCGGTGCGGACCGCCGACTCCAGGCGTCGCGTGGTTTCCCTGGCGCCCGCGATGCCCAGCCCGTTCCGGGCGGGTTCGCGGTATCCCGCCGTCTGTCAAACCCCAGATACGGCGGAAGCCC
>CAILKC010000120.1 GCA_903834675.1 uncultured Victivallales bacterium
CAGGGCGGGGGATACGGCGGGGACCGCCGGCTCCAGGGCGGGGGATACGGCGGGGACCGCCGGCTCCAGGGCGGGGGGACGGTCGGGCGCGAGGCGGAATAGAGATGCTGTCCCTGACCGTACTGGCGCCCCGGGGCGGTTCTGGACATTCGAAGCGGGGCGGTCATATTGGCGGATCGGGTGCCGCCTGCGGCGGCGGTTGGTGCTAGTTTCACGGTGGTCAGGGGCGCAGATCAGTGGTGTCGAACTCAGTGTCTTCCTCCCTGCCCCAGGTTCCCTGGCGGCATGTCCATTTTACCGGGATTGGCGGGGTCGGCATGGCCGGCCTGGCGCACATACTGGTCGACTGGAAGGTCTCCGTTTCCGGCAGCGACCTAGCGTCGTCGGCGCTGACCCGGGGGCTGGCGCGGCGGGGGGTGTCGGTGCGGCTGGGGCATGATGCCGCGGCGGTGGCCGGCGCCGATCTACTGGTCTACAGCAGCGCGGTGCCGACCGACAATCCCGAGCGTCTGGCGGCGGCGGCGCAGGGCATTGAGAGCTGTTTGCGCGGTGACTTTCTGGCGCGGGTCGGTCGCTACTTCTCCACCGTGATTGGGGTTGGGGGGTCGCACGGAAAGACCACCACGACCGCGATGATTGCGCACATTCTGCGTGAGGCAGGCTTTGATCCCGGCCTGCTGGTGGGCGGGTCGGTCAGCGGCTGGACGCGCTCTGCCACGGCCGGTGCGGGCCGCATCCTGGTGACCGAGGTTGACGAGAGCGACGGCACTCAGGCCTTGATGCGCAGCCGCGTCGCGGTGGTCATCAACATCGAAGACGATCACTGCTGGAGCGTGGGTGGCGAGGCGGCCCTGCGGCAGATCTTCGCGGATTTCGCCGGTCGGGCCGAGCGGGTGGTGGCGTGGGATTCGCCGGCGACGCGGGAGGTGCTAGGCGGTCACCCCGCGGTGCGTTTCGCTGCCGTGGCCGACATCCCGGTGGAGCTTGAGTTACCGGTAGCGGGGCAGCACAACCGTTCGAATGCCTGTCTGGCGCTGCTGGCGGCGGAGGCCGTGGGAGTGCCGCGGTCGGCGGCCCTGGCGGCGTTGCGCTCGTTTCCCGGCGTGGACCGGCGGCTCAGCACCCGCTATCGCGCCGCCCGCGACCAGCGGGTGGTGGTCGAGGACTACGCGCACCATCCGACCGAGCTGCGCGCCAGTCTGTCGGCGTTGCGGGAGAGCTGGCCGGGGCACGGGTTAAAGGTGGTGTTCCAGGCGCACCGTTTTGAGCGCGTCAAGCGCTATGCCGGCCAGTTTGCGGAGGTGCTATCGGAGTTGGCCGACGAGGTGCTGGTGGTGGCGCCGTTCGCCGCCTGGGTGGATGATGCGGTCATTGCCGATCCGCGGACGATCGCCAGCGCGGTCAGCGGGCCGCCGTGCCGGTATTGGGAGGGTGCGCTGGACGACTTGGCGACGGAGCTGGCGGCACCGCCCGCGGCGGAACCGTGCGTGCTGGCGGTGATCGGCGCCGGTGACGTCTGCAAGGTCGTTCCGGCGGTGGTTCGCGCCTGGCGTGAACAGGAGTGGCAGCGGCTCGAGCAGGCCTTGGCGGCGTGCGCGGTTCCGCTGGACCGGTCGAAGACCTGGGCGGAACTGACGACGCTGGGGGTCGGCGGGGA